>CAYRGE010000012.1:4444-16259 GCA_964423985.1 uncultured Candidatus Saccharibacteria bacterium
CAACAAACAGAGCCACAAACAGAGCCAGAACAACAAGTAGAAACAAAGGAAGAAGCACAGTCGGTACAATCAGTACGACAAATAATATTTAGTCATCGTCATTGCGAGGAGTGTAGCGATAGCGGAACGACGAAGCAATCCAGCACAAAACCTTAAGCACAACCCATAGAAATAATAGAAACGAGATCAGAACAAGTGTAGTAACATCATAATTTATAAATATGCAAAATTTTTTAAACAAAATAAACACAATCACAAAGCTTATTGTTTTTTCTGCTATGTTTTTATTTTATCCAGTTCTTGCTTTTGCGGGAAATGAAGATAATTTAAAGGTAGTTTTTGAACAAGACCCACTATTTGGCGAAGTTAACATTTTACCCGGTGATGGAGTAACAAAAACAGTTACCGTCACAAATAATTCAGGAAATAGTCAAGACATTATCGTTGATACAATAAATGAAGTAGATAGTGGTTTAGGCGAAGCATTAAATCTTGTAATTTTTGAAGGAGGAAGCGAACTATACAACAACACTCTTGCAAATTTTTTGACATCAGGGGTGGTTTCGTTGTCTAATTTAAACAACAATAACACAACCGTATATTCATTTACTGTTTCTTTTGATAGTGAAGCAGATAATTCTCTACAAGAAGGAAATCTAGGCTTTGACTTATGTGTTGGTTTTTCAGGAGGAACTATATTATGCGGCGGTTCCAATGGAGGCGGTGGCGATTCTAATGGTGGCGGTGGAGGCTCTAATGGTGGCGGTGGAGGCTCTGGCTCTGGCGGTTCTGGTGGCGGTGGAATTCTACCAGAAACAGACCCACTTACTGTTTTTAATGAACGAATACTATACTTAAACATAGGTGATGGAACTGTTGGTGATGGCACAGCACTTGTTGTGTGGGAGACAAATCGCCCAGCAACAAGTCAAGTTGTATTTGGTCCAGCATATGACAGTCAAGGGGATTTGATTATGTACTCACTTGATTTAACGGAGACTTATTTTGGATATGCAAGAGGTGTTGAAGAGAAAACACAAAAAACAGTTAATCACGCAATGTTGATTAAAGGACTTACGGCTGGAAATACATATAAATATCGTGCTATATCTCGTGCATCATCTTTAACAATGAGTTTTGAGAATCAATTTGAATTAATAAAAACAACAGATATTTTAAAAATAAAACAAGAAGAAGGAATAAGTGAATCTGTTGAAATAATCATTGGTGGCGAAGACACAGCACCAGAACCACCGACATTTATCGCACAAATTCCTGATGAAAGCATTGTGGTTGAAGATATTCCAACAGAAACTCCTTCAGTAGTTACACCAATAGTTGCGGGAACAGAAACCAAGGCAAAGGAACCAGTAAATGTTGCTATGGCGTTATTTGCAATGCCTGAAAGTTTAGGAGATTTGTTTTTATGTGCATTGCCGTGGTTGATAATAATACTATTAATTATTAGTCTTTTGTATTGGATTACACATAAATTCTTTAGACCAATTACACGACCATTTCTATTTTTCTTGATAGGAGCAATTATTGCTTATATATTGTCTGTATTGTTTATGAATGCATGCGTATTGTTTCCATTGTTTATTTTTATTCTTATTTTGCTAATTCTTGTTTTATCAAAGCGATATAAATAACACAACTAAAAATTAAAAATTCACACAAAAAAACTATGCCGTAGGCATGGTTTTTTTATAAATTGTCAAAGCGGATTCTATTTGTCATTGTAAACGGTTGTTTGTCAAGGCGAGCTCTGTTTGTCATTGCAACCAGTTGTTTTTCAAAACGAACAGTTATCTGTCATCACTAGACTCTGTTTGTCATTGCGAGGTACGAAGCAATCCAGAGTTATTGTTTCAATAATTTAAGGTTTCATACTATTTGCTTCGTCGTTCCGCTACCGCTACACTCCTCGCAAAGACAAAATTTGTTGCTACACTTCTCGAAAAGACGGGGGTTTGTTGTTATATTCCTCGCAAAGACGGGGTTGTAATTAAATATTGAGCTTAAAATTAGCAAACTTGACTTTTGGGGTGGTGTATGCTAAAAATAAGATAATATTATATTTTTATCCTAGATTTTAATCTTCTAAATTTCTAAACAGTTGATTTTGTCTTGTAATCTAGATATTTTAAATTATTTTTTAAAAACCATAAAAATATGGCAGTAATTACTTTTAACTCAAAACAAGCCGCAAAACGCCTGCTTTTAACACTTCCTGAAAGAGGTCGCGATGTTTTAGTTCAGCGGTTTGGTCTTGGTAAAAACACCAAACGAACAACCCTTGAATCAATAGGAAATACATACGGGATTACTCGCGAACGAGTACGGCAGATTGAGAATGCTACACTTGCACTGGCAAGAAAGTCTAGTGCGGCTAAAAAAGAAGAGCATACATTTAATGAGTTGCGCAAGTTTATTAAATCTCTAGGGGGTGTTGTGAGTGAAGATTATTTACTAGAGTCTATCTCAAAAGATAAAAGCATACAAAATCACGCATATTTATTACTAGTTTTGGGAGAGCAAATCAAAAACGAGAAAGAAAGTAGACACTTCAAAAAGCGGTGGATTGTAGATGACGAGGTTGCGGGCGAGGTTCATCGTGTGTTGCGTAAGGTACATAAAAATTTTTCTGAAGAAGATCTTTTTTCGGAAAGAGAAATAGTAAGTGCCTTTTTGAGGCATTTAGAAGAAGTTTCAGAGCATTATAAAAACGAAGAAATAATTAAACAATGGTTGTCGGTTTCAAAAGAAATAGGTAAAAACTCACTAGGTGAATGGGGAACAGCAACAAGTCCGAATATTAATGTCCGTGGAATGCGTGATTATGCATATCTTGTAATGCGGCGACATGGATCGCCTATGCACTTCAGAGAGGTGTCAGAATCAATAGTTGATATATTTAAAAAGAGATCTCATACTGCTACTTGTCATAATGAATTAATAAAAGATAAGCGATTCGTTCTTGTTGGAAGAGGTTTGTATGCGTTGTCTGAATGGGGTTATGAAAAAGGTGTAGTAAAAAATGTTATTGAAAAAATTCTTGAAACAAAAAGCCCACTAACTAGTAAAGAAATTGTTGAAAAAGTACTGAAAGAAAGATATGTAAAAGAAAACACAGTTTTAGTTAACCTTCAATATCACAAGCAATTTAAAAGAGATTCAAAAGGGAGGTACTATCTTGATTTGTAGTAAACTATATTAATGCAACAGCAATTTATAGAATTATTGAGTACTGTTTTTACGGTCATTTTGTTTTTTCTTGATATAGCTTTTATATGGTTGCCGATTGTTCTTGCTATATCACTTTATGTTATCTGGATGCGAGCAATTAGGGCAGAATGGATTGCAAAGATTGACTGGGTAATGCTTGAAATGAAGCTACCACAAGAAATAAGAAAGACACCACAAGCAATGGAAATTGTTTTAAATGGCCTTTATCAAGGATCTAAGGGAAGCTGGCTAGACAAGGTCTCTAAAGGGCGTCTTAAGAATTGGTTTTCTTTAGAACTTGTTTCAATTGAGGGGAATGTTAAATTTTTTATTAGAACACCAACAATGTTTAGAGATGTAATTGAAGCTCAAATATATTCACAATATCCAACAATAGAAATATATGAAGTGCCAGACTATACAAGAGATGTTGACTACAAAGGAAAAGATTCCGAGTGGAGTGTGTGGGGAGCAGAGTTTAAATTACAAAAAGAGGACGCATATCCCATAAGAACATACATTGACTATGGTATGGACAGAGAGGGGGTAAAGGAGGAAGAAAAAACTGATCCAATGACTAGCACAATTGAATACCTGGGGTCATTAGGAAGGGGTGAGCAAGCGTGGATTCAAATTTTAATACAGACAGCTGGTAGTCGTTTTTCAAAACCTGGAAAATGGTTTAAGAAAGAGGGGTGGAAAGAGCAAGGAGAAGCACTTATTAAGAAAATCTCTGATAAGGCAAAAAAAGACGGAGCTATTTTTTCTATGCTCAGTAAAAGCGACGACAGAAAAGTTGAAGCAATTGAACGAAACATATCAAAACTAGGTTTTGATTGTGGTATTCGCACAATCTATCTTGCTCGTGATGATACATTTCGCCCATCTATGATTCAAGGTATGGTTGGTGCATTTAGACAATATAATTCTAATCAACTCAATGGATTTAAGCCCACAAACTCAACCTCTATTGATTTTCCATGGCAAGATTTTAGAAAGATTCGCCTTACAAAAATGAAAAAAAATATGATTGATGCATATAAGAGGCGTTCGTATTTTTATTTACCATACAAAAAAACTCCATTTACACTAAATACAGAAGAGCTTGCTACAATTTTTCATTTTCCAGGTAGTGTGGCAGGAACACCAACATTTGGTAGGATTCAATCAAAGAAAAGCGAACCACCTATGCATTTACCACAATAGGCGTTGATGAGTTTTTGTGGTAATTAACATTGAATTTAACAATCGTATATGAGAAAATATTTACTTGGATTTGAAAAAATAAAAACTGCTATTTTGCGTGGAGATTATTTTAAGGATAACTTAATTAAGTTATCTGCATTGTTGCTTGTTATGTTTTTTATTGTGTGGGCGTTTGTTTTATTGAGTGCTCCAGCTTCTTTTCCAAAAGGAGAAAAAATATCAATAAAAGAAGGAATGACACTCAATCAAATATCAGCCTTGCTGGAAAAAAATAATGCTATAAGGTCGCCATTTTTGTTTGAGGCTTTAGTAATTCTTCGCACAGGAGAAGAGGGGGTGATTGCTGGTGAATATTTTTTGTATGAACCAATAAATGTATTTGATTTATCGGCAAGACTAACACAAGGTCTATTTGGTATTGAAAAAATTCGCATAACTTTTCCAGAAGGCTCAACAACAGCAGATATGGCGGCTATTTTAAGTAAAAATATTCCAACATTTGATCATGAGTTGTTTTTTTCATTAGCCAAAGAAAAAGAGGGTTATTTATTTCCAGACACATATTTCTTTTTTTCAAATGTCGGAGCAAAGCAGGTCGTGGAAAATATGAGAGAAAATTTTGATATGCGTATTTTAGGAATAGAGGAAAAAATAAAGGCATCTGGTCGCTCTCTTGAAGATATTGTAATAATGGCTTCGCTTATTGAAAGAGAGACAAACACAGAAAAAGATAGACGGCTCGTATCTAGTGTCCTTTGGAATAGGATTGACGCAGATATGTTACTTCAAGTTGATGCGGTTTTTGGGTACATAATGGATAAAACCACCTTTGAGCTGACTGCTGAAGATTTAAGAATTGATTCACCACACAATACTTATAAACATAAAGGGTTGCCCATTTCTCCCATTGCAAACCCTGGAATAGATTCACTAAAAGCCGCAGCATCTCCAACACCAACAGAATATATGTTTTTTTTATCTGATAGAAATGGAAAAATGTATTACGCTATAGATTTTGAGGGGCATAAAAAAAACAGAGCGCTTTATTTACACTATCCTCCGTTGTAGCGCAAAACACCTAAAACACCACAAACAGTATTGTTGGTTGAACTCAATTACTATTTGTAATATATTTATGACACACTTAAAAGCCAAAGGAAAAGTATTTGTGGGGTTATCTGGTGGAGTGGATAGCTCTACTTCAGCTGCAATTTTAAAAAAAGAAGGGTACAGTGTTGTTGGTGTTTTTATAAAGGTTTGGCACCCAGATTTTTTGCCATGTACTTGGAAGGAGGAACGACTAGATGCTATGAGGGTGGCAGCTTGTTTAGAAATTCCATTCAGAGAATTAGATCTTGAAAAAGAATATAAAAAAGAAGTAGTTGACTATATGGTAAAAGAATATAAAGAGGGCAGAACACCAAATCCTGATGTTGTGTGTAACAAATATGTAAAGTTCGGTGGCTTCTTTGAATATGCTATGAGGCGTGGTGCTGACTTTATTGCGACTGGGCACTATGCACAAACAAAACAGGGTTTAGACGGCAAAATAGAGACAACTAGACTGGTAAAGGGAGTAGATGCGGGTAAAGATCAAAGTTATTTTTTGTGGACAATAACACAAAGAGAACTTTCAAAAACACTGTTTCCTATTGGAGGGTATGAAAAATCAAAAGTAAGAAAGATGGCAAAAAAATTTGGACTTCTCACGGCACAAAAAAAAGACAGCCAAGGGCTGTGTTTTATGGGCCGCCTTAATATGCGTAATTTTTTAAAAGAGTTTATTGAGGAAAAAAAAGGAGCTGTGTTGAATGAAGAAGGCGAAGTGATTGGAGAACATAGCGGTGCGTTTTATTATACCATAGGACAGAGGCACGGCTTTGTTGTTGTTGAAAAAAACACAAACGACACTCCATATTATATTTCAAAAAAAGACATTAAGAAAAACACTATTACGGTTACTCAAAAGAAAAAACTTGAAAGTGTGGCAGGTGTCAAAAAAGTGACTATAAAAAATACAAACTGGATTTCTGGACCACCTAAAAAAGATAAAAAATATAAAGCCCAGATTAGATATAGGGGAAATTTACACCAATGTACGGTCTTTGTTAAAAATGAGCAAATTGCAGAAATATTATTTACAGATATAATAATTATATCTAAAGGGCAATCGTTGGTTTTATATGATGGTAGTGATTGCATTGGTGGTGGTGTTATAGACTAGAAATTGTGCGACATCTTTTCTTAAAAAAATAAAAAAATGAAATCAGAACAAGCATTTATAACTAAGGCTTCAGGAGAAAAAGAACTATTTTCGTCTGAGAAACTAAAAAGATCGCTCAGCAATGCTGGAACAAGGTCAGAACTTGTGGACGATATGGTGTCTTACATAGAGCGAGGGTTACGAGAGGGTATGACTACCGATGAAATACACAAGTCCGCACTTATGCTTCTTAATGAGAGGGCTGAGCTTGTGGCAGTCAAATATAACTTAAGAAAAGCAGTAATGCAACTTGGTCCAGATGGATTTCCTTTTGAGCGGCTAGTTGGAGAAATATTAAAATCACAAGGATATAAAGTAAAAATTGGACAAATGCTTCAAGGGGAGTGCATTGAGCACGAGGTTGATGTTTTAGCCGAAAAAGATCATAAGCATATTTTTGTGGAGGCAAAATTTCATAATAAACAAGGGATAAAAACAGACTTAAAAACTACTCTTTATGTGCAAAGTAGATTTGAAGACATAGTTAATGCGCGTGAAAACCATACGCGTAAATTTGCACAACAACCTAAAATTCACAAAGGATGGTTAATTACAAACACAAAACTTACTGCAAAAGCAAAGGAGTATGGTCGGTGCAAGGGGCTTGTTTTAATAGGTTGGAATTATCCACAAAAAGGAAACTTACAAGACTTAATAACAAAAGCAGGTATTCACCCTTTAACATGTCTATCTTTAATCAATTATAAACAAAAAAAAGAACTATTAAATGCTGGAGCTTTATTATGTAGGGACCTTAGAAACAAGCATGGTTTTCTAAGTAATATTGGTTTTGATAAAAACAAAATAGATAGAGTAATGAGAGAAATAGATTATGTTTGTGGTTTAACTGTTTAGGTATTATTTTTGGATTGTTTGAAATTATTGTAAATAAACATATTTAAGAATATGGAAACATTTGAAGAATATCAAAAAAAGACACAAAAAACAGCACTATATCCTAGCGTTGGCAATAACTTTATATACCCGACACTAGGTCTTGTTGGTGAAGCTGGAGAGGTGGCAGAAAAAATAAAAAAAGTGCTTCGTGATGATGGGGGTGAGATTCTTCCTGAAAAAAGAGAAGAGATAAAAAAAGAACTCGGCGATGTGTTGTGGTATTTATCACAAATTGCTACAGAGTTAAATTTATCACTAGAAGAAATTGCAGAGCTTAATATACTAAAGACAACATCTCGTGCTGGGCGTGGCAAAATAAAAGGCAGTGGCGATAATAGGTAGTAAATTGTTAGTTTATGTTATACTGTTTTTTTAGATAGTACACATAAACTAATAAAGTGACTGAGGTGTTCTGTGCTTGTTTGCTATTGATTTATTTGTAGTATTTGGGTATTATTTTTATGGCGATGATGCAGTTTGTGCATATATTTTGCCGGGTCGTCTAATGGTAGGACACCAGGTTTTGGTCCTGGGTATCGGGGTTCGAGTCCCTGCCCGGCAGCTATAACAACCTTAACGACGACCGCAAAGCGTTGGAGTTTAGGTATAGACCTGTTGCTGTCGGCTGGGACTCAAACCGAGCGACGGCGAAGCTCGCCTTTGGCGACATCACTAGAGTTTATCTGTCATTGCGAGCTCTATTTGTCGTCACTAGAGTTTATCTGTCATTGCGAGGAACGAAGCAATCCAGAGTTGTCGTTTCAATAATAAAGTTTCATACTATTTGCTTCGTCGCTCCATTTCATTCTACTTCTCGCAAAGACGAGATGGATGAAGCCCCTTGAATGTCACGAGTGGGGTTGGCTTATGGTATACTATAAAATTATAAATAGATTGGCTGCACTTATTAACTAAATAAAAATAAAAATGCAAGAAAAACATAAAAATATCTTTCTTATACCTGTATCAATAGCAATTGCTGGGCTTTTAATTGCTGGAGCTGTTGTGTTGTCAAATAAACAAGAAACAACACCAGAACCTAAAGCAGGAATTACTGGCGAGACCCAAATTGATGGGAATACTGCACCGTCAAACAAGCAAGAAGTTGAAAAACAAAAAATTTCAATTGATAACATAATGCCTATTACTCAAAATGATAATATTTTAGGGAGACATGACGCAGAGGTAATTATTGTTACATATTCTGATTTTAGATGTCCGTTTTGTCAACAATTTCATGATACAACGAAAAAAATAATGGATGAGTTTGGAAAAAGCGGGCAAGTTGCGTTGGTGTATAGACATTTTCCTATTATGCAGAATTCGCAAATGATGGCAATAGCATCTGAGTGTGCCGCAGAAATTGGCGGGAATAAAAGTTTTTGGGAGTTTGTCAATGTTTCTTTTGAGTATTTAACAACCAGAAAAGCTATAGACACAACAGCACTTACTCAGCTAGTTGAAAAAATTGGGCTAGACAAAACAGGGTTTAGTGCTTGTATGGTAAGTGGCAAACATGATGCTAAGGTTCAAAAAGATAAAGAGAATGGATTTGCAACAGGAGCGGAAGGTGCGCCGTGGAGTATTTTGGTTGCAAGAAATGGACAAAAACTTTCACTAAATGGAGCACAGCCATATGAAAAAGTGAAAGAACTTATTGAATTAGCATTAAAAAACAAACCAATACAAAACTAATTTATTGGTTTAAGAGAGAGTTGATCTATGTCGAGCAATTCTTATTAACAGTTTTTAACTAAAGAGCATCTATTTACGATTATTTCTGTTATAATATTTATATGGAAGGTTTTAAATTTGAACAAACACCAACAGAGCCAGAAGATAACTCGTCTGTTGAGAAATTAGAAAAAAACAACAATGACATCATTGAAGAAATTAGCGAAAAAGACTCTGCTTTTTTTGTGTCACTAAGAGAAGGGCTTGTTGGTTATTCAGAAGAAGATACAGACAGAATTATTGAGCAAGTTGGAATGATGATTACCGAAGAGCAACAATCAAAAATATCAGAAGATAAACTAAGAGAATTCTTTCAAAAAAATCTCAACACAATAAAGTCTGGTGAAAAAGAAATCCCGACACTCATAGAGGAATTAACCGAACTACACTAAAATTACAAAAATCTTTAAAAGAGGCTGTTATTTCTGTCATTGCGAGGAGTGTTAGGGAGACGGCAAGATATATCGTATTTTCTAGAAGCGTAGCGACGAAGCAAAGCATAGTTTAAACACTCCGTCTTTGCGAGAAGTAGAATGAAATGGAACGACGAAGCAATCCAGCACGAAGCTTTAAACACAAAACGATAATTCTGGATTGCTTCGTTCCTCGCAATGACAGACACTACTCGCCCTGATAAACAACAGAGATAGGTTTTATGGTTTAAAAAATAACTTAAAAATTATGAAAAAAGGATTCGTATTAAACATTGAAGAAGAGACAGAAAAAAACACAGACTATCGCCGTGTTTTATATACTGGTAATTATATGCAGTTGGTCGTAATGAATATAAAACCAGGCGATGAAATTGGTAATGAAGTTCACGGACTAGATCAGTTTATAAGAGTTGAAGAGGGAATGGGTATAGCTATGTTAAATAACGGCGACACTAAATATGAATTAAAGGAAGATTTTGCTATTATTATACCTGCTGGCACAATGCATAACATAATAAATAGCGGTGATTCAGATCTTAAGGTTTATACAATCTACTCACATCCAGAACACAAAGAAGGAACAATTCAAAAAACAAAAGCAGATGAAGCAGAAGAACATTTTGACGGAACCACAACAGAATAAAAATTTTGGCTTTCTCGTTTAATAATATTTTTTTTAAGTATTTTTTGAGTGAATATGTAGCTGGTGAAAGTATATAAATATATATTCATCTTTGCGAGAAGTGTAGCGATAGCGGAACGACGAAGCAAACCAGCACGAAACAACTAATTACATCTTTGTAATTTTTGAAGAATCAAAAAGACGGATACTTAAAACATCTTTTCGTTTTATATCTAAAAAATCTAGCAAGATACCCTTTTTTGCATTAAATGCAATTCTAATACTGTCGGTGTCTTCTTTAACTAAAACACAAATACTTTCATATTTTTTCTTGTCTGTCCCCAATAAAACAACCTTCACAACTACATTTTTAGTGCCGTTTTTACTGTTTTCTTTAGTGAGTAGTTTTTTCATAAAAACTCAATCTATTATTGAAATATCTTTAATAAACCCTATTGGAATTATATAAAAATTTGGTCTTTCTAGTGGATGGTTTTTAATGGGAGGTGGTTCAGCACGAATAGTTTCAGGATTCTTTAAAACTATATGGTCACTTTCTATTCTAATTAAAATCCCTTCAGTATACATCGTAAAACAATTATGAACTGCCATATTTGCAACATGCACTACATCACGCCACACTACAGACACGGATGAGTTTATTGATATGTTTTTTAGTATTTTACTATCCTTCTTTTTGTGTTTTTTAATGTGTGACACCAATGAAGTATCTGGAATCACCAGTCCCTCAATAATTTTACCCTTTCCTCTGATTAGTTTTTTTACGCTTGATCTATGTTTTTTAATAAAAACAATAATAATATTATCTCCATTTCTTTCTACAAACCCATAAGCATTGCACACAAGAAGACTTGTGCCGTTTATTTTTGTAATAGTTTTAGTATAACTACAATAAGCATCAACATATTCTGCATTGTAGGTTTTTTCTATTTTCATTAAATTTATTATACAATATATTAAATAAAAACAGGGATGTGATCATGTCACATCCCTGTAATACACTTATTTTTTTGGAACCAAAATGCATAATTATACACACATAAAGTTTATACACACATAAAGTTATTTGTAAATCTTTTTATACCAAGCTTAATATTTAGTTACAACCCCGTCTTTGTTAGAAGTGGAACGAAATGGTAACTATTGCTGTCTTTGCGAGAAGTGTAGCGATAGCGGAACGACGAAGCAATCCAGCACAAAGCTTTAAACACGAAACGATAACTCTGGATTGCTTCGTACCTCGCAATGACAAATAAATGCTAGTGATGACAGATAACCGTTCGCAATAACAAGCAACTGATAGTGGTAGCAAATAATTACTAGCAATGGTAAGTGTGTTCGCACTGAAAAACAATTACTTGCTTTGGTAAATAACCACTCGCAATTACGGATAGTGTTCGTTTTGACAAA
>CAYRGE010000013.1:0-14864 GCA_964423985.1 uncultured Candidatus Saccharibacteria bacterium
TTTGCTCCGCGGGCAGGATTCGAACCTGCGACCAATCGGTTAACAGCCGAGCGCTCTACCACTGAGCTACCGCGGAATGATATTGTTAGCTTTTAACAATATTGTAATGATAACAAAAACACATTCCGTGCGCAATCTTTTTTGTAATTGGACATTAATGTGTATTCAGATTAAAATAACTAACATAATGCAATACAATACAGATGATATGAGAAAGAAGTAGTTAAAAGCAATAATAATAATAAATATGACAATCAGGAAAACTAAAATTATAGCTACCATTGGACCTGCATCGGGTGATAAAAAAACATTTTCAAAAATACTAGAAGCTGGGGTTAATTTAGTTCGTCTTAATTTTTCACACAACACCCACAACACCCACAAAGAATACATAGATATGGTTCGTGCTGTAAGTAAAAAAATGAACAAACCAGTTGCGATTATTCAGGATTTAAGTGGCCCCAAAATTAGAACAGGTAGACAAGACAAAGAGATAATAACTCTTGTTAATGGTAAAAAGATTGTTTTAACAACAAAAGATTGCATTGGTGATGAGTCTATTTTATATATAAACTATAAAAAACTTCCACAAGAAGTAAAAAAGGGGGTAAATATATTGCTTGACGATGGGAAAGTAAGGCTAGAGGTTATTTCAAAAAGCAAAGAATCAATTAGTTGTAAGATTATTGTGGGCGGTAGCATAAAAGAAGGACGGGGAGTTAATGTGCCAGATGCTTCATTAAGTATTAGTTCCCTAACAGAGAAAGATAAAAAAGATGTAGTTTTTGGGATCAAAGAAAATGTTGATTTTATAGCCCTTTCTTTTGTGAGACATGCTAGTGACATACGCGAATTAAAACAAACAATAAGGGAAAAAGGAGGAGATAAGAAGGAGATAGGTATTATTGCAAAAATCGAGACAAAAGATGCACTTGGCAATATTGATGAAATACTAGAAGAGGTTGATGGAATAATGGTTGCTCGTGGCGACTTAGCTGTAGAGGTTCCACCAGAAGAGGTTCCGGTTGAACAAAAAAAGATTATTGATAAGTGCCACATTGCTGGAAAACCAGCAATAGTTGCAACTCAGATGCTTGAGTCAATGATTGTATCTTCAGTTGCAACACGAGCAGAGGTGTCCGATATAGCAAATGCAGTGTTTAATGGCGCTGATGCGGTAATGCTATCAGGCGAAACAGCCATTGGTGTATGTCCTTCTGAAGCTGTCGCAATTATGTCTAGGGTTGCAGTACGCGCAGAACAGAGCATTTCGCCCGAAGAATCATTGACACACAGAAGGGCTCTTGTCCAGAAAAAAGCAGTAGTAAATATTGCGGACTCCATAAGTCGTCATGTTGTTAGTGTTGCACACGATGTTAATGCAACAACAATTGTAGCACTAACAGAAACAGGCTCAACAGCCCGTACTTTATCACGGTATCGCGCAAAACAACCCATTGTTGTTATGAGTCCAAATGATAAAACACTGCAAAAATCACTCCTTAGTTTTGGTTGTTATCCAATAAAGATAAAATCGTTTCGTTATATAGGTGAGGCAGTTGAGTGCATTAAACGAAATCTTAATAAGTATGGTTTTACAAAAGAAGGAGATAAGGTTGTAATAGCTGCCGGTGTTCCATTTGGTCAAACAGGTAGCACAAATATGGTTCTTGTTCGCAAGGCATAGTATATTGTTTATAATAATAAGAATATGGATATAAAAATTAAAGCAACAAACATAGAGCTTACTCCAGTTATTTCAGACTACATACATGACAAAATAGGTGGTGTTAGAAAATTTATAACAGCAAAAGATCCATCAAGTGTGAATGTATATTTTGAGATTGAAAAAACAACAGAGCGTTGCAAGAGTGGTGAAAATCTATACAGAGCAGAGGCAAATTTACAAATAGATGGCAAGCTTTTTCGTTCCGAAGAGACAAGTGTGAATATAAAATTGGCAATTAATCAAGTACGAGATGATATTTCGCGGATAGTAAAAACAAAACAAAGTAAACATAGAACACTTTTTCGTAAGGGAGGCATAGCGCTTAAGAGACTGTTTAAGGGGTTTTCCAAATAGATATGAATAAAATTTCAAAAAAAACATTTTGGGTAATATTCTCAATTACGGTAACTGTAGTTTTTGCTTATTTAACAATATTTACAGGCACTATTATTAAACAACAAAATCAAATACTTCTATCAATAAAAAATATGGAACAAATAATAATGGACAAAGATGTAGAAGTGATTATGACTACTAGTTTGGGCGAAATAACAATATCGTTGTTTTCAAAAGAAGCTCCAAAAACAGTGGCTAATTTTATATCACTTGCGACAGATGGTTTTTACGACGACACACGCTTTCACAGGGTTATAAAAGATTTTATGATACAAGGAGGGGACCCTCTTTCAAAATCATTAGAATTTAAGGAAAAATGGGGTGAAGGTGGTCCAGGGTATACGTTTGAAGATGAGTTTAATAATAAAAAAATTAAACGAGGGGTACTTGCGATGGCAAACTCTGGCCCAAACACAAATGGAAGTCAGTTTTTTATTGTTACAATAGAAGAGGCAGGGTGGCTTGATGGGAAACATACTGTTTTTGGAGAGGTGATAGATGGAATGGATATAGTGGATAAGATTGAGGAATCATCAACAGATGAGAAGGACCGCCCAATTGAGGATGTGTTTGTGAGGTCTGTTGTGGTGACAGAAAAATAGCCTTAAATCTTAGTAAAATTCGTAAAATTATACCACTTCGCGTAACCTAACACCTCTACAAAAAATATGGTATTAAAATAGACAAACAATATTTTAACACAGACGATGCTTGGTAAAAGTAAAAAAACAAATCTTTTTTTTGACAATAAAGACAGCGGGGCATTTGTGCGACTTATTACCTTTTTATTATTAGGGGTAGTTATTGTTGGTTTTGCGTTTTTTTTCCTTATAAATCCAATACTTTTTTTTGAAAGTGCAACCTTGTTTAGTGACGGGGAAACACAAAGCCTTATTGGATTTGGCAATGATAGTTTTTCTGCTTTTGTAACAGCTTCTTTGTTTTGGTTGTTATTTTTATCTATAACAGGGTTTCCTTGGGCACATGCTTTTTTAGCAAAAAGTGACATTATTGAACGAGTTTTATTTGCAATAATTTTTGGTTTTTTTGCAATGAGCTTTAATATTTTCTTAGCTACAAGTGTTGCAGTAGTTCATTCATTTTTGGGTGGAGACTCGTTACTTACGACAGAAGTGATAAATAAAATTAATAATATTTTTGAGAGCAATCAAGAGCAGGGCTACGCTTTTATGAATGTTTTGATTTGGTTTGTGGTGGGGGTAATGGTGTTGATTGCAAAAGAAGTTGTTATAATTTTAAGACAAAGATAAAAACATCAATATGGAGGAAATCATTCAATATCTTTTTTTACTTCAAGAAGCACCAAAATTTATGTCTATTGCGGGTTTTTCTTGGGGGATAGACCTTGTAAGTACGGGTGTTTTAGTAAATTTATTTACTTTAATACTTTTTGTGTTAATTTTAATCAAACTTTCTTTTGTTTTTGGCAAACTAAACACAAAAATTAAAAAAATATTTGTTGTTTTTTTTGTAAGTTTTGTACTTGGAGCTATTTCAAAAACCATAGATTTTGTCATTAATATGTTAAGTGTTGTGTTTGGGGAGGTTCTATGGAGTAGTAGTGTAGGTGTTATTGTGGGATTATTTGAACTAACATCCGTGATGGGAATTATTATAGGTTTTAGTGTTATACTATATGTATATCATGCTCGCTTCAGCAACTCAAAGTGATCCAGTATTTAACTTAATCTTACACTTAAGTATATTTGTTTTACTTATGGTTGCCACCATACTATCTTTGTTTGTGTGGAGAATGCATAAACAATATAAAATTAGTCATTTACGGTATGTTGGGTTTATCTCGTTTGGGTTATTTTTTTACACAGTCTCTGAAGGGTATGATATCTTTACTCCATTTTTTGGCACAGGAGTTGGATTTCATAATTATGTTGTAGAATTAATACTTGCAGTTAGCTTAGCGATGATTTTTATTGGATTTCGCAGGACTATAAAATTTTTCTAGGAGTGAATACAGTTTATGTTTTTTATAAAAAATTTATCAATTAGTTTTCTTGTTTTTGCTATTATTTTTGGAGCAATATTTTTGTATTTTTCTGGAAAGACTATTAGTAACACTTCCTTAAGCAACGGCATTAAAGAACGAGAGGCAATGGTGTCTATGGTGGCTTATGAAGTTTTTTCTAAAACAGACGGAGGTTTACAAGAAAAACAAAACTTATCTAATATCAATAACATCCTTAAGAAATATGCACATAACAATAAAAGTATAAATTTTTTTCGTCTTGTAGATGTTAGCACAAGCAGAGTTCTTGTTAGTAGTGTTTATGGAGAAGCTGGAAGTACATATAAACAGACTCTTGCAGTAAAGAAAGGGGAAACAATTGTTGAGAAGGTGTTGTTAAGAAACACAGAAAAGAGGAGAAACAAAATAGATATTACACACCTTGGGGGTGCTAACCTTGCACTGTGGCTTGAAGTTGACCCAGTTTATTTTTCTGGCTTAACGACAGTTCTTCTGATACAACAAGCCATTTTTCTTTTGGCAATGTTTGGTGTAATTGGGTGGTTTTTGTTTATGTTAAAGAGACGGTTTGTAGTAAAACCACTGCAGGCAATTCAAAAGTCTTTATTTGAAATAGATAGCAAGCAGGGAGAAAAAGAAATAAAAATTGTACCTAGTAATGATATTGGTGTGCTATTAGAGTCTTTTGCTGGTACTGCAAGAAAACTTGATGCAACACTGCATCGCGACAAGTTGGTTTCTGAGATGAAGTCAAATTTTATTACAACAACAGCACATCAATTAAGAACTCCACTGTCTGGTATATCTTGGGCACTTGGAGCACTTCTTGCAGATGGTGATAATTTTACGGGCGAGCAAAGATTACTGGTTGAAAGGTCTCTAAACAAAAGCAAAGAATTAATAAGTATTGTTGGCACATTGCTTGATGCAGCAAGCATTGAGGAGGGTAGGTTTGGGTATCGGTTTGAGGAGTTGTCTGTTAAAAAAGAAATTCAAGAGATTATTAATGACAGGCGCGCAATAATTGAACGAGACAAAGTCGAATTGTTGTTTGAAAGCAAAGAAGAAGAAATTCCAACAATACAGGGAGATAGAGAGAGAATAAGATGGGTGTTGCTTAATCTTATTGATAATGCAATTAAATATACAAATGCTGGTGGGCGAGTTTCTGTTTCTGTTGAGGTGGATACAGATTTTCTGAAAATACTGGTAAAAGATAACGGTATAGGAATTGCAAAAGATGCTCAAGATAAAATATTTAGCAAGTTTTTTAGAAGCAAGGAAGCTGTTGAGAAAAGAGATGACGGCAGTGGGTTGGGTTTGTTTATTGCAAAAAACATAGTCTTGCGTCATGGTGGTAAAATGTGGTTTGATTCAGAGCCTAATAAAGGTAGTGTTTTTTATTTTACATTGTCTCGTAATCTATAGTTTTCTGTAGTTTGTTTCTTTTTTATTTTCTCGGATTACTTTTTGTATAATAAATTTATTGTTTTTTAATATTGCGCTAGTTATTTTTACACGCCTTGCGCCTTCTTTGTGTGTCTCAAAAAAATAAACTCCAGGCCATATGCAGTAGGCTTTAAATTTTCTGTAGTTTTTTTCAGGAGTGTCGTTTAAATCAATTAATCCGTCCTCTTTTTTAATCTTTTTTGTGTAAGTTGCGTTTGTGTGTTTTTGTTCCAGCGGTTTAGTATTTTCACTAAACAATTTGGGCACAAGATCCACAATCATTTCTCCAGCCATAACAGCCAGGTTCTCTCCTAATTCTTCTGTGCTAGGGATGTTGCTTATATCAATATGTTTCTGGGCAAGAATTGGTCCATGATCCATTTCTTCGTCCATAAGCATAATAGTTACTCCAGTTTCTTTTTCTGCGGACAAAATCGCTGACTGTACGGGCGTAGCTCCACGGAATTTTGGTAAAAGCGACGGGTGTACATTTATTGTGCCATATTTAGGTATGTCTATAATTTCCTTTGGTAGAATTTTTCCATATGCCACGACCATAAAAAGGTTGTAGTTGTTTCGCTTTAATTTGTGTATAAAATCCGCTTTTATTTTTTCAGGTTGAATAACTGGTATATTGTGTTTCTCGCCCCACACCTTAACAGGAGGAGGAGACATTTTTTGTCCTCTGCCAGCAGGGCGATCTGGTGCTGTTACAATAAGTTCTGGCAAAATATTATTATCTTTGAGCTTGTTTAAAATTGGCACAGCAAGAAAGTTTGGTGTACCCCAAAATACAATTTTATGTTTATTTATTTTTGCCATTTCGTTTTTTAAGCTCGTCGGGGTGTATTTCTTTAATCTGTTTTGCGTGGTCTATAAAAAGCACTCCGTTTAGATGATCAATCTCATGTTGAAATATCTGAGCAATAAGCCCGCTTGCTCCGTGAGTAAATTTATTTCCACACTCGTCATACCCACTAATGGTTACTTTGTCAGCTCTGTAGGTATTTCCGTAAAAATATTCTACACTCAGACATCCTTCTGTAACCCAGTGTCTTTTTTTTGAAATTCTTATAATTTTGGGATTTATAAAAACCATATCTTTCTGTTTTGTTATGGCCTCTTTTTTTACAAGAACACCATCTTCGTCCATATCTACTTCAAAAGCACGATGTGAAACTATAAAAATACGCAACGAAATCCCTATCTGAGGAGCACAAAGACCAACACCATCTGGTATTTTTTCAAGTGCCTCCTTAATGCTATTGATTGTTTTTTGTGTCTTAGCACTGGCAATATCATCAAGCTTTAAGGGTTTTGCAACTTGTCGTAATAGTGGGTTATTTTTCTGAATTATTTTAACCATAAGATAAATATACATTAAATTATACACAGCTAGTAAAGATACAACAAGTTGTGTTAATTTTTAATTAAGTATATTCTTTTTATAGAGTGTTGTTTTTATTTTTAAATTATAATTTAAACTATGAGGGTGTGGTAATGAACAAATCAAAAACAGAAGAGATGTCTGTATGTAGGATGTGTCCCAACAGGTATGCTGGGATTTTTAACAACGAAAGCACGGCACTAGAGATTGCTGAAATTGTTTGGGGTTTTGATAGTGTGTATAACAGCAAGGATCATATTGAAAAATATTTTGGAGTAAATCCCAGATGCTTATATGGATATGGGGTTGAGATTGACACAGACAATTCTGCGGTCAAGGAGCTTAGTTTTTAACAACACTGGTTGTTCTAAAGAATAAAAACAATACAAACATACACCTGGTATAAAATGTCAGGTGTATTTTTTTCTGCAAAATTGTTTATTGTGTTTAAAAACCGACACAAGTTAAAAATTAAAAAATAAGTTTAAAATGCGTTCTTTGGGTTGTTGGAATTGAGTTTGTATATATTGCTATAAAAGATTTTCGGGGTCTATTTTCACTGTGTATAAAGGCGGTAGACTACGAAGAAAGCTTAATAGGTGTTCATCAATCCATATGTTTTTGGGCAGCCTAATTAAAACATTTCCCCTATAACAGCTTTTTGCTCCCTTGGTAAATGAAGCATACTGCAGGGTGTCATACTCTGTAAGGCTTGCGCGTATTTTTTTAAGCATTTCTTGTACAACTGGTTTTTTGCCTTGAGTTGTTATTTTAATGCAAGTTGAAAATGGTGGATATTTAAAATGCTCTCTATTTGCTATTTCATTATCGTAAAAATCTTTTAGTCCACCGCTAGCAATGTGTTGAAAAGCGGGCTGACTACTATTGCGTGTTTGTATTAAAAATGTTTTTTGCGTTTTTTCATAAAGAGATAGCAACATACTAAAAACTTTTTCATTGATACGAAAATCTGGAATTGCAAAAAGTGAATCAATAGATGCAATAGCGCTATTTTTAACAGTGTTAAGGTGATGTAATGCTGTTTCTGTTCCAATAAGCACACCATTTGGTGACTCAGAAAACGATTTCATAACAACCTTTATTTTTTGTGTGGTAGGTGTTGAATCTTTTTCTATTTTAAATATGGGTATATTTTTATATTTTTCTTTCACTTCTTCAAAAACTTTTTCAACTCCTATGCCGAGAGGGCATAGACGCCAACCACCACAAAATAAACAAACACGCTCGCTGGGATATTTTTTGCCACACCCATGACACACATATATATTTCTGTTTTTTGCTACTAGGTCTTTGTGTAGCACAAGGGGTGCCTTACAGTCATCACATGCTACAATATTCTCGCAATCATTACATATTGTTGTTGAGTGTAAGCCACGCCTCGCTGACAGAATAAATAACTTTTCTCCGTGCTTACTTGTTTGTTTAATTAGGTTGTCTAGTTTTTTGCCTATAATCTGGAATTTTGGTTTTTTGATAAAATCTTTTTTGATTGTACACATGTCAACTATTTCTGGATTTTTAAGTGTTAACATTCTGTTTTTGAGGGGGGCAAATTCAGAAAAATCTCCGTTTTTGTGACGCCAAAGAGTATTAATCTGTAAAAACACATCTCCAAAAATTAACTTCGTTTTTTGTTCCTCTGAAAGATATTCTGCAAATTTTCTAAAATCAAAAAAAGGACGAGATAGGGTTTTATAAGCACTGGAGTACTCTTTCTCTAGGATTATGGTTTCAAAATCATTTCTTGGTAAAGACAAAAACATACTTGTGGCTATGACCAAAACAGGATGCTCTTCCTCAAGTATTTTTTTCCACAATTCAGTGGTTTGTTTTTTGTTTAACCCACTATGGAGTACAAATGTGTATTCTTTAATACCACGCCCAAGAAAAGCATAAGCACTTTCAATATCTGCAATTGTTGGTACACAAAAAAACACAGAAGACTTTTTGGTAAATTCTTCTCGTATTAAACTTTTGTATGTAGAAAACCGATCCTCGTGTGGTGCCTGAAATACAAGTTTTTCATTTACCACCTCTTCTTTTATTTGTATTCGTATTTTTGCGTTTGGCAGAGTTGTTTTTTCATTTAAATATTCATTTAATATCGTTTTTGGTATTAAGGACTGCAACACAGCTCCAGTGTTTGATGCAAAATATTGTGCCGTTTTTTTAGCGGCACTTATAAACTCTGGTGAAAAAGGTTTTTTGTCGGAAATATTTTCTAATTTCTTGATTGTGTATCCTTGTTCGCGCAGCCTTAGCTTTGTATTAATCACAGGTTCTTGCGACACAACAAGTGCTGGTATTATTTTTTTGCGTACAGATATAGTTACAATTGTGCCGAGTTCAATGGCGTGTGAAGTGAAATATGTTAGTTCATCTCTGAACACACCACTAGATAATGGAATTACATTAACGACATTCATAATCTTATTGTACCCAACTTTGTTCGTCTAGTCAGTATTGGGTTTTTAAAAAACAACAAATACATTTTCTTAACCAATAATATCAATATACCATTATTGCACATTCCCAAGTTCAATGGTTTGTCATTGCGAACAGTTATATCTCAAAACAAGCAGTTGTGTCATTGCTGATATTATTTGCCATCACAAGCTCTTTTTGTCATTGCGAGGTACGAAGCAATCCAGAATTATCGTTTCGAATTTAAGGGTTTGTACTGGTTTGCTTCGTCGTTCCATTTCATTACACCCCTCGCAAATACAAGGTTGTTTCATTACACTCCTCGCAAAGACGGGGGATAAATTATTGGAGACAAGCGTTGCATTAGTTACTTGAATATAATATTGATTTTATATACAAAAGAGTATTGTTGTATTATACTTATAGTTAGTTATCTTTTTTGAAAGATATTGAAATACAAACAAAAAAGGAGAGAGTAATGCAGAAAATATTAGTTCTTTTAGAAAAATTTAATAAAGAAACAAGACACCTTTTTAAAGATTCCTCATCATTCAAAAAAGGAGATATTGTTAGACTTACTTCCAGTCATCTGTACAAAGAAGCTGGAGTTGAAGAATGGTCAAATTTGTTGGTTTTGCAGTCGTTTTGTGGGGTCTATAAAATTAAGTCAAAAGAGCCAGCACATAAAGAATTTCTAGTATATGAAGAGTCCATAAGGAGGTTTAGCTGAGGTCAACAAGCGAACTGTTAACAGTTCGCTTTTTTTTAATATGTTGCTGTAATCACATTAATGAGCAGTCAATAATTCAATATCATATTTAAGATGCTTTTAGTATTATTTTTAATATCTTTACTAAAAATTGTAAAAAATAGAAAAAACGAGTAATATATAATAGTAATGAATGAAAAATTTATAATAAAAGGACTTTCAGGGAAGAGAGCACTGAATGGTTCAATAAGAGTTAGCGGGGCCAAGAATTCTGTATTAAAAGTATTGGCTTCTACAGTGTTGTTTCGTGACGAGGTGACAATAAAAAATGTTCCCAACATTGAAGATGTACACAAAACGATAGAGTTATTAAAAAATCTTGGAAGTAGAGTAGAGAAATGTGGCTCTGGTACATATAAAATAAAAACCAACCCAAAAGGGAGCACAAGGTTATCTTCGTCAATTTCAAGACAAATACGCGCATCAATAGTCCTAACGGGACCACTTCTTGCAAGGTTTGGTAGTGTTGAGTTTCCACACCCAGGAGGGTGTGTTATTGGTGAGCGCTCAATAGATTTTTTTATTGAAGGGTTTAAAAATATGGGAGCCAAAGTAAGTTTATCTAGAGGTATTTATAAGGTAAGTGTAAATAAAAAACTAAACGGTGCAGAGATTTTCTTAAAAACACAAAGTGTTACCGCAACAGAAACTTTTATGATGACAGCCGTACTAGCTAAAGGGGATACGGTTATTAGAAATGCCGCAATGGAACCAGAAATAAAAGATCTTGCTGTTTTCTTGAATCGCTCAGGAGCTAAAATTATTGGTGCTGGCACGACCACAATAACAATAAAAGGGAGTCCTTCTTTAATTATGAAAGGAAAAACTCACACAATAATGCCAGACCGTATTGAAACTGGAAGCTTTTTGGTTTTAGGTGCCTTGTGTGGAAAGAAAATTGAAGTAAAAAACTGTAACCCAGAAGATATGGGTATTGTGATAGAAACACTAAAAAGCGTAGGTGTCTGTCTTGAAGTTAGAAAAAAAAGCATTGTTGTCTATGGCGCAAAAAAAATAAATGCTACAAATATTAAGACACATGAATATCCGGGATTTCCAACAGACCTTCAAGCACCAATGGTGGTACTCCTTACACAAGCAAAGGGTAGTAGTTTTATTTTTGAGACAATTTTTGAAGGGAGGCTTAATTACACAGAAACACTCTCTTCTATGGGGGCAAAAATAACAATGATGGATCCTCACCGTATTATAGTAAGCGGCCCAACTCCCTTGCGTGGCAAGAGATTAGAAAGCCCAGACCTTCGTGCGGGTTTGGCATTTTTAATTGCGGCAATCGTTGCTAGTGGGACATCGGAGTTGCATAATATTTATAAAATAGATAGAGGTTACGAAAACATTGAAAAGAAACTTACAGATATTGGGGTAGATGTTGAGCGAGTTCAGGAATAAAGTTAGTGAATATATTAAAAAAATATGGGTATATTTTCAAAAAAAATAGGAATAGACTTGGGAACAGCAAACACTCTTGTGTATGTTCCAGGTAAGGGTGTGGTGTTAAACGAACCCTCTGTTGTTGCTGTTTCTGAACAAGACAATAAGGTTCTTGCGGTAGGTCTTGAGGCAAAAAAAATGATAGGACGAACACCAGACTCAATAGTTGCGTACAGACCAATGAAAGATGGGGTTATTGCTGATTACCGCATCACAGAAGCAATGCTTCGTTATTACATAAATAAAGCTCTCGGTAGATATAATTTTTTCAAACCAGAAGTAATGATTTCTGTTCCAGCAGGAGTGTCTTCAACGGAAAGGCGGGCTGTTATTGAGGCATGCATAAAAGCTGGAGCAAAAAATGCATTCGTTGTTAAGGAGCCGATTTTAGCTGCTATTGGTGCTGGTATTCCAATTAACGAAGCGTGCGGACATATGGTTGTTGACATAGGAGGTGGCACGGTTGATGTTGCAGTTATATCGCTTGGCGGTATAGTAGCATCTACTTCCGTGAAGTGTGCGGGTAATCGCATTGATCAAGCCATAGCTGATTATATTAAAAAAGCATTTAATCTTGCTATTGGAGACAAGACAGCAGAAGAAATTAAAATAAAAATCGGATCTGCCATAGAGATTGACGAAGAAGTCACCATGACTATAAAAGGACGTGATTTTTTAGCAGGACTTCCACGCACAGCAGAAATTTCAACAAATGAAATAGTTAAAGCAATTGACAAAGAATTGCGTGAAATTATTAAAGCAATCAAAGATGTATTTCAAGAAACCCCTCCAGAACTTTCAGCAGATATTATTGAGCAAGGAATTATAATGACAGGAGGTTCGTCTTTATTAAGAAACCTTCCAGAGCTTGTTTACAGGAGAACTGGTGTAAAAGCAATACTTTCTGACGACACACTCTTTTGTGTTGCAAAGGGAACGGGTATTGCCTTGGAGCACCTTGATTCTTACAAAAGAAGTATTCTTGCAAAAAAATAGATTCAATATTTATATATACAAACTTGTGTATATAGTATATTTCCATAACATAGTTAACAATATTAATGGATTTAAAAAATCAAATCATACACCACGCAACTCTCATTGAAGGAGAGAGAGATGAAGTCCGTAGCTCGCTATTTGAATTTCTTGGTAGACAAATTGGATTAAAAACTGAAGGCAATCCAGATGTTTTTGAACAGTATTTTGAGACATTTAAAATTGATGATAGTAGAATGATTAAAGAGATGCAGTCAAAACAAAGCATTAACAAGAAGGGTAGATTCTTTATACTTTTTGTTGATTTTTTTACAGTAGAAGCACAAAATGCACTACTAAAGACATTTGAGGAGTCATCTGACGGTGTACACTTTTTTGTAATTATGCCTAATACTGCCACTCTTTTACCAACACTGCAATCTCGTTTTGCAAAAATTTCACTAACAAGCAACACAAAAAAACAAACAGAAAATAAAGATATTAACGAGATGGTAAAAAAATTTATTACATCAAAAACACACGAGCGCTTGAGCATTGTTGAGCCAATTATATTTGATAAAAACAAAAGCAATGCAATACTGTTTTTAAGTGCAATAGAGAATATTTTTTCTGAAAGGGGAATAAAGACGCAAACAAAAGAATGGGCTAAGTTTATTAAGCAAGTTGTTGTTCATAAAAAACAAATACATACACGAGGAGCATCAATAAAGATTATTCTTGAAGGAATTGCACTTCTGGCACCACGGCATTGATTTTGGTATACTACAGAAATAAGTTGTTTGTATTTTGGAGGGTATTTTAATTAATAGAAACAGTGTTAAATAAATAATTTATGGCATATAATTTTTCTACGATAAAGCAAAGATTAGACGAGGTTGCTTCTTGGTTATCTGATGAATTAAGTTCAATCCACACTGGGCGTGCAATGCCAGCACTTCTTGACAAGGTTGCGGTTGAAACAGAAAGTGGCACTCGTTCTCCAATAGCACACATTGCAACGATAAGCACTCAAGATCCACGCACATTATTAATATCTCCGTGGGATAGTAGTCAGACAAAAAACATAGAAAAAGCGTTAAGTAATTCAAGCCTTGGGGTGTCAGTTTCTGTTAGTGGCACAGGTTTGAGGGTTTTTTTCCCAGAGCTTACAGCAGAAAGGCGTAAATCTTTTATAAAAATAATACTTGCACGCCTAGAAGATGCACGAATCTCATTGCGCAAAGCAAGAGAAGAAGTGTGGAGCGATATACAAGACAAAGAAAAGAATGGTGAAATGTCTGAAGATAGCAAATTTAAGGCAAAAGAGGAATTGCAAAAAATCGTTGATGAATATAGCAAGAAACTTGAAGAAGCAACAGAAAGAAAGAGAAAAGACATAGAATTATAAGCAAAATATGACTGTTATTATTTTTATTGCCGTTCTTGTTGTACTCATACTGGTTCATGAACTAGGGCATTTTATTGTTGCTAAAAAAAGCGGAATAAGGGTTGATGAATTTGGAATAGGTTTTCCTCCAAAATTATTTAGCTTTAAAAAAGGAGAGACAGAGTACTCAATAAACGCATTACCACTAGGTGGTTTTGTTCGTATTTTCGGGGAGAACCCAGACAAAGAGTCAAATACTGGAGAAGATTCTAGTCGTAGTTTTTCTAAAAAACCACCTTATATTCAAGCTATGGTGCTTGTAGCTGGGGTTGTCTTTAATATGCTTCTTGCATGGGTGTTGTTTTCAGTGATTTTTATGATTGGTATGCCAACGGTCATAGAAAATGCCCCCAAAGGAGCCACAGTATCAGATACCTTTGTTGTCGTCGCTGATGTCGTACCAAATACACCAGCATATGAAGCAGGTTTAGTTTCTGGGGATAAAATACGCACACTTACTTCGGGAGAAAATTTTATTGCAGTTAATAATGGCAATTTGGTGCAAACATTTATTCAAGATAATCCAGATTTGCCCATAACGATTTCGTATGAGCGAGGCGGCGAAGAAAGAACAGCTTCTATCGTTCCAGTCAAAGGCATAATAGATGACCGGCTTGCTATCGGTATAACGATGGCAAACTTTGGGAACGCCACACTCCCACCGCATTTAGCAATTCTTGAAGGTGCTCGTTTGACAATGGACTGGACTAAAAAAATATTTTTTGCGTTCATTGAATTTTTTCAGGGTATTTTTACTCAGCAAAACCCATTGGAGCAAATTACTGGACCAGTTGGAATAGCAGGTATAGT
>CAYRGE010000014.1:0-14494 GCA_964423985.1 uncultured Candidatus Saccharibacteria bacterium
TTTCTTCCTCGTCATCTATTATGGTATATAAATTCATATCCTCTTTATTAATGGCCTTAAGCTCAGAATAGAGTTTTTGTTGTATGAAACAATCAAGAGCCCCCCAATACTCTTTTCCAACTAAAATAAGAGGCATTTTGCTAATCTTGTTTGTCTGGATAAGTGTAAGTATTTCAAAAAACTCATCAAGTGTTCCAAAGCCACCTGGAAAATAAACAAATGCCTCTGCAGAGAAGGACAGAGATACTTTTCTGCTAAAAAAATAATAAAAATTTATAGAGTCTGTGACAAAAGGATTCTCTACTTGTTCATAAGGTAGCTTGATATTAAAACCAAGAGAAATACCTCCAACATCATAAGCCCCGCGGTTTGCGGCTTCCATTATCCCAGGGCCACCACCAGTTACAATAGCAAAGCCTTCTTTGGAAAGCTTACTAGCAATACTCCTTGCTTTTTTGTAGTGAGGGTTTTTTTCATCAAAACGCGCTGAGCCAAAAAATGTTACTGATTTTTTGTGTTTGTTGATGAAATTAAATCCTTGTGTAAATTCTTTGTTGATTCTTGACAAGCGACTTGTTGCAGCGTCTTTTAGTTCTTTTTTTGTAAATGGATTTCTATCTAATTTTACTTCTGGAATATTAACTTTTTTTTCTTTTTCTTTCATAAGGATTGTAAATATGGTATTTATTTTAAAAATTATTTTGTAAGTATAACATACTTACAGGTGGTATTAACTATTTTTTCTGAAAATTATAGCATGTTATAAACATTTTTTTCATTATTTTTTTTCATTATTTTTTTAATATGATATTATATTAAATGAAAGTTTGTTTAATATTTTGTTATTTTTTTTGGAGCGGTAATTAAGTGTATTTATTTAAGTTTTTTAACAATTTTTAATAATTATTGTGTTAATTCCTGTATAAGGTATGGATGTAAAAATACTTATGTTTGGATGGGAATTTCCACCACACAATAGTGGTGGCCTTGGAACTGCTTGTTTGGGGTTAACCAAAGCCCTTGCACGCGCTGGAGTTAATATTACTTTTGTTCTTCCAAAAACAGTAGGAGTAAATCCAGATTTTATGAACATATTGTTTGCGGATACAAAAAATGTGCGTTTTCGTGGAATTGAGACAATACTTTCTGCATACATGACGCCAAAAAGCTATACAACAGCCTTAAGATATGCAAAAAGAAGAAGGGGTTTAGCAAATACACTTATTGAAGAGGTTTATAGATATGGGGTTGAAGCAAGAAGAATTGCAAGGGAAGAAGATTTTGATATTATACATGCCCACGACTGGCTTTCATTTGTTGCTGGAATTGAAGCTCAAAAAGAGAGTAAAAAACCATTTATAGCACATGTTCATGCAACTGAATTTGACAGGACAGCAGACCAAGGGGCAAACACACGTGTTTATGAAATTGAAAAAATGGGGTTAGAGCATTCAAGCCGTGTTCTTGCTGTAAGCAATCTTACAAAGCAAAAAATAGTAAAACATTACGGCGTTGAACAACAAAAAATTTCTGTTGTATATAATGGTATCAATACGGAGGAATGGCAAGGGTATGCAACTTTGGCAAAAATGGAGGCGCTAAAAAGAAGTGGTGGAAAAATAGTTTTATTTTTGGGGCGTATAACAATACAAAAAGGACCCGAATATTTTGTTCGTGCTGCAAAAAAAGTTTTGGAATATGAACCGAATACAACCTTTATTGTGTCTGGCTCTGGAGATATGCAAGAGCAAATTATGAGAGAAGTTGCATACTTAGGAATAGGCGACAAGGTTCTTTTTTCGGGATTTTTACGCGGAGAAGAATTAAAGTCAATGTATAAGGTGGCGGATTTATATATTATGCCATCAGTATCTGAGCCGTTTGGAATTACACCACTTGAATCAATCGCTAGTGGAGTTCCAGTAATCATATCTAGGCAGTCTGGGGTTTCAGAGATTTTAACTCACGCACTGAAGGTAGATTTTTGGGATACAGATGAATTAGCAAATAAGATTGTTGGAGTTTTGAGGCATAGAGTTCTTAAAGATACGATGGATGAAAATGGAAGGAAAGAAGTTGAATCAATCAGTTGGGACAAGGTTGCACACAGATGTATAGACACTTATAAGAAAGTTTTTAATAAACCAAAAAACGCATAATATGACATCAGTTTGTTTTTATTTTCAAGCACACCAGCCATATAGAATCAAAAACTACAGAGTTTTTGATATTGGTAGTAAGGGGGATTATTTTGACGATTCTTCTGAGCGCGATATTAACAATAGAAAAGTATTTAATAAGGTTGCACAAAAATGCTACTTACCAACAAATGAAATACTTTTGGAGCTTTTACAAAAACACCCAGAGTTTCAGGTAAGTTTTTCCTTGTCGGGAGTATTTCTTGATCAGCTTGAAGAATTTTCTCCAGAAACGCTTTTATCATTTCAAAAACTAGTTGACACAGGAAGAGTTGAAATATTAAGCGAAACATATTACCATTCCCTTGCTTTTCTGTATTCAAAAAAAGAGTTTAAAAAACAAGTATTATTTCATAGGCAAAAAATTATTGATTTGTTTGGGTATTATCCAGAAGTATTTAGAAACACAGAGCTTATTTATAGGAATGATGTTGCACACATTGCAGAAGAAATGGGATATAAGGGAGTAATTGCAGAAGGAGCAGACCACATACTTGACTGGAGAAGTCCTAATTTTTTGTATAAACCAAAAGGAGCTGATGATATAAAACTTCTTTTGAAAAATTACAAACTTTCAGACGATATAGCTTTTCGTTTTTCTGCAAAAGACTGGACGGAACATCCTCTCACTGCACCAAAATTTGCCGATTGGGTTTCTGCGGTGAACGGAAACGGTAATTTAGTAAATCTTTTTATGGATTATGAAACATTTGGTGAGCACCAATGGGAGGATACAGGTATTTTTAATTTTCTAAAAGTGCTACCAGAAGAAATTCTTAAAAATCCTGATAATGATTTTGTTACACCAAGTGAGGCCGTTAAAAGATATGACACTGTTGCAGAAATCGATATGCCAGATTTTGTATCTTGGGCAGATGTTGAGCGAGACCTTTCTGCGTGGTTGTCTAATTCTCTACAAAACGATTCCATACAAAAACTATATGAACTTGAAGACAGGGTATTGGCAACACAAGACCGTAAATTAATAGAGGACTGGAGAAGGCTTCAGACCTCTGATCATTTTTATTATATGTGTACAAAATGGTTTGCTGATGGAGATGTTCATAAATATTTTAGTCCGTATGAAAGCCCATATGATGCGTTCATTGTTTTTATGAATGCATTAAACGACCTAAAGATTAGAATAGACAATTCAGAGGAATTAAAAAAAACTGATATAACTAAACAATTATATGTCTAGGTCTCTTGCACTTGGAAATGGAAATATATTAGTGTGCTTTGATAAAAATGCACAAGTTCGTGATTTTTATTTTCCCTATGTTGGGCTTGAGAATCACATTGGCGGACATTTTGTTCATCGCATAGGTGTTTGGGTTGATGGGAATATCAGCTGGATATCTGAAAAAGACTGGAGTGTCATTATTGAATCTGGTGAAAATGCACCAGTTGGAAACACAACCGCAATAAATGAAGAAATCGGAGTTAATTTGAAGTTTCTTGATGTTGTTTATAATGAAAAAAATATATTCATAAGAAAGGTTTTAATAAAGAATACTCGTGATTATGAGCGTGAGATTAAGTTATATTTTTGCCATGAGTTTGAGTTATACGAAACAAGGAGGGGTGACACAGCTTACTTTGACCCAGTAAACAATGCTGTAATCCACTATAAAGGTAAACGAGTTTTTTTAGTGAACGGTGTATGTGAATATAAAAAATTTGATGATTACACAACAGGAGTTTTTCATATTCAAGGAAAAGATGGTAGCTATAAGGATGCAGAAGATGGAGTATTGTCTAAAAACCCGATAGAGCACGGTCTCACAGATTCAGTTCTTGGTTTTTATAGAGCCTTTAAACCAAATGAAGAAAGAGTTGTTCATTACTGGGTTGCAGTTGGTGAGTCTATTGATGAAGTTGTTGAGCTAAATAAATATGTATTGGAAAAAAATCCTGATTATTTAATTAACACAACTCACGATTTTTGGAATGCGTGGATAAATAAGATTAAGTTTTCTTTTTTTGACCTCGATGATCGCATAATTAAGTTGTTTAAAAAATCATTGTTTATTATACGAGCACATAGCGATAACAGCGGGGCGATAATAGCTTCTGGCGATTCATCTATGCTTCAAGGGGGTAAAGATACTTATGGTTATATGTGGCCACGAGATGCTGCTTTTTCCGCACTTGCTCTTGATATGGCTGGTTATGTAAATGTGTCCCAAAGGCTTTTAAGTTTTTGTAATAATATAATTACTGACCAAGGGTATTTTATGCATAAGTACAAACCAGACGGTTCTTTAGGAAGTTCGTGGCATCCATGGGTTAGAAATGGAGTAATGGAGCTACCAATACAAGAAGACGAAACAGCGTTGATTATATATTCTCTTTGGGAGCATTATAAAATCTCAAAAGATCTTGAGTTTATTGAGAGCGTGTATAATTCACTTGTAAAAAAGTCCGCTGATTTTATGGTTGCATTTCGTGATGAAAAAACTGGACTACCTAAGCCAAGTTATGATTTATGGGAGGAGCATTTTGGTATTTCTACATTTACTACAAGCTCTGTATATGGAGCACTGAATGCAGCTTCAAACTTTGCCAAATTACTTGGAAAAAAACGCAGTGCAATTAAATACGAAAAAGCCGCAAATGAGATAAAGGAGGCGATATTAAAGTATCTGTATGACTCCAAAGAAGGTGTGTTTTACAAAATGATAAATATGGAAAAGTCTGATACTACAAAAGAGTATCAGATTGACAAAACAATAGATATGAGTGCCCCGTATGGAATTTTAACTTTTGGTGTACTTGAACCCAATGATGAAAGAATGAAGCAAGCCATGGAAAAAGCTTTTGATAGGCTCTCTTGCAAAACGCTGACGGGGGGAGTTGCAAGATATGAAGGTGATATGTTTTATAGGGTGGGAGAAAATATACCAGGTAATCCTTGGATTATAACAACGCTATGGTTTGCTCAATACCACATAGCAAAAGCTCGCACAATAGAGGACCTGACGATAGCTAAAGGGTGGCTGAATTGGGTTGTTGACCACTCTTCAAGTTCTGGTGTATTATCTGAACAATTAAATACATTTACTGGTGAACAGCTTTCCGCAACACCACTTACATGGAGCCACGCTGCTTTTGTTGTTACGGTAATACAATACTTAAATAAATTAGAGGAGCTTGATTTATGTGATAACTGTAATCCTCTAAATTAATACAGCAGTGTTGTTGTAAAAACACACATTCAATACAAAGACTGCAGGTGGATTGCGGGCAGTTGTTTGTCATTGCGAGGTACGAAGCAATCCAGAGTTGTCGTTTCAATGTTTAAGGCTCTGTACTGGCTTGCTTCGTCGTTCCGCTACCGCTACACTTCTCGCAAAGACGGTGTTTTGTCTTGATTTAAAAAACCACTGAAATATGTATAAGTTTCTGTTAATTATATTTTTTTCTACCATAGTAACTTGTGCAAGCTTTTTTATAGCACCATTTTTTGTGCAAGAAACAAAAGAGTCTGTTTCTCTGTTCAATAATGAAAACATAGAAATACCCAATAAAGAGACAGTGGCTGTAAAAGATTTTATAAAAATAGAAAAAAAAGAGACTGATACTACCAATGAAGAAGTTGAGATAAATAAAACAGAGGCACTGCTTCCTGCAAGTAAAAAAGCAACCAAAAAGGCGGTTGACTTGACACAACACAGAATACAACCACCACACACATACAAAGAGCTTACAGATTATGGAATAGTTGTGTGGACAAATTATGAGCGCATAAAAAATGAATTACCCCCACTCGTTCCAAATAATTTATTGACAAGTGTTGCAGTTGAAAAAGCAACAGATATTTTAGCAAGGCAGTTTTTTGCACACAACAATCCAGACGGAGAGGGCGCAGCAAAACTTGCTATTAGGGCTGGTTATGAATCGATTGTTATAGGAGAGAACCTTGCATTGGGTAATTACACAAGCAGTGAAGCTGTAGTGCTTGCATGGATGAATAGCCCTACGCACAGAGAAAATATATTGAAATTGGAGTTTACAGAAATTGGTGTCTCCGCAATTCAGGGAATATATGAAGGGAGAGAGGTGTGGGTTTTAGTACAGATTTTTGGAAGACCATTATCGCTATGTCAGCCACCAAGCGAAGAGCTTGTGGAAAAAATAAATTTATATCGTGGGAAAATTAATCATACTAATATGGTATTGCAATCTATGTTTGAACAAATAGAGGAAGTGAATAAGAATAAAGGAGTGCTACACACCCAGATAATTACTGAATACAATGAAACAGTGCAAATAGTTAGTGGACTAATCGATGATTTGAATAGTAAAATTTTAATATATAATCAACAAATTGCAGATTTTAATTTATGTATAAAACTATAAAATAAAAATATGTTTTGCGGTTTAGTGCGAGCATGGAATTAATGATGTGGTAGAATAAATAAATAAATTCTTTGTAAAATATATTAAACAAAACAAGATGTATATATTGATTGATATCGGAGGAACAAAAACAAGAATTGCTTTAAGTAAAAACTTAGAGGTTTTTGAAAGTACTACCATTTTCTCTACTCCACAAAAGTTTGAAGAGGGTGTTAAGGCAATAACAAGCGCAGTAAGAAAAGTTTGTAATGAAAAAATAAGTGCAGTTATGGTTGGAATTGCAGCATCTCCAAATAAAGAAAAAACTAAACTTGTGGGTGGCGGTCCCAATATTGCGGATTGGCTTGAAAAACCAATTAAAGAAAAATTAGAAGAAGTGTTTAATACTCTTGTTTATATTGAAAACGACACAGCGATAGGAGGACTTGCACAGGTCATATATGGCCCCGCAAAGGGGTATGAAATTGCAACCTACATAACAATAAGTACTGGTGTTGGTGGCTGTAGGTTTGTTGGTGGTAAAATAGACAAAAGTGCAATGGGTTTTGAACCAGGGTGGCAGATAGTTATGCACACAGGCACCGACAAAGACAATGTAAACACCACTAATTCTTGTGTTTTAGGGTACTGTTCAGGTGGATACTTAATGAGTCACATAGGAGGTGTGTGTGTTGAAAAAAAAGAAGGTAAAAAACCATATGAAATAACAGATAATAATTTTTGGGATAAAAAAGCAAAAATTCTTGCATATGGACTTCATAATGTTTGCACAATGTGGTCGCCAGATATTATTGTGTTAGGTGGCTCTATGATGAAAGAAATAGGAATACCTATTGAAAGTACGGAAAAGTATTTACATAAAACACTAAAAGATGTATTCCCAGTTGCTCCAAAAATTGTTTCAGCTGAGTTTGGCGATGAAATGGGTTTTTGGGGGGCAATGGCATATCTAAAACAAAAATTATCGCTTTCATAATAACTGCTTGTTTTGACAAACAGTCGTTCATCTCCCGTCATTGCGAGAAGTGTAGCGATAGCGGAACGACGAAGCAATCCAGCACAAACCCTTAAAATAAAAACAACAAGCCCTAAGACATAAAATTATTTTTTCTCGTTTTTAAATTCACCAACTATTACTCTTATGTCCGTAAAATTAGAAATAATTTTAAAAGGAGATCCCTTTTGAAGTTTTTCTTTTTCGTGAAATCCAAAGTCTACAGCTAATGTTTTGATTTTAACTTCATTAGCTTCTAAAATATCCCCCAGTGTATCGGTTACAAAAATACAATCTTCAGCTTTTAGGTTTGCTTCTTTTAATAAAATTCTGAATTTTGCAACTTTTGATATATGAGTTTCAACCCCATATATTTTTTGAAAGATATTTAAAAGCCCGTTATTTTCCATGTATTTATTTAAGTTTAGCTCAGTATTGGAAGAGTTTACAAATAATAAATATTTTTTACACAAAATATTCAACTCATCTTTAGTCCTTTGCTTGATTCTTAAATCTTGATAGTGTTTTTTCCAAGCTTCTTCAAAATTTGTTTGTTGTTTGTTGGTGAATTTTTTAAAGTATTCCCTAGGGTTTCCATTAAAGACTTTTTCTTTGAGTTCATTTGGTGTTAAAATTTCAAGGGTGTCGCAATGTAGTTTATGTAGACACTCAAAGGTGTTGTGGAGTACGCCATCAAAATCAAAAATTATCGCTTTCATAATAAATATTAGTGTTTAGGTGATTTGTTAAATCTTAATCTTAAGAAATCACAATCAAGACAAACTTGCTATTTAGGTTATATTAACATATTATTATTTTCTTAACTTGTGGCTTGTCTTCTTCTCAGATATTCTTGGTTTATGTAATTATGACTAATTTTAATTTTTTAATTCAAAAAAAGATTCCAAATTCGCTTGGTCGTGCTGGAGTTCTTAAAACACAAAACGGCGACATAGAAACACCAGCCTTCGTTTCTGTTGGTACAAAAGCAACAGTAAAGGCACTTTCACCAGAGCAAGTTGCATCGCTTGGTGCACAGGTTGTGCTTGCTAATACATATCATTTATATTTACAACCTGGTGATAGTGTGATTAAAAAAGCAGGTGGTTTGGGTAAGTTTATGAACTGGAACGGACCAACAATGACCGACTCTGGTGGTTTTCAGGCTTTTTCCTTGGGAGAGGCATTTGGCTCAAGTGTTGGTAAAATAGCAAAAGAGAAAAATTCTAAAATAAAAACAGAGACAGAAGGCAAGATAGAAAATAAAACAAAAGCGAGTCTTGCAAAAATAAGCGAAGACGGCGTTACTTTCAAATCACATATTGATGGAAGCGAACATTTATTTACTCCCGAAAAATCAATTGAAATACAACACAATATTGGGGCGGACATAATTTTTGCTTTTGACGAATGCACCTCACCGCAAGCTTCATATGAGTATCAAAAAGAAGCAATGAACAGGACACATCGTTGGGCTAATCGTAGTTTTGTTAGGCATAAAGAATTATTAAAAAAAAGAAAAACGACAGAAGAATACTGCTCGTTGTTTGGTATTGTGCAAGGCGGACGATACGAAGATTTGCGAAAAGAAAGCGCTCTTTTTATGGCTGAATTAGAAACAAAGACAGGAGGTTTTGATGGTTTTGGAATCGGTGGTTCTTTTGATAAAGAAGATATGAATACAGTAGTTGGTTGGGTAAACAAAATCTTGCCAGAAGAAAAACCACGACATCTTTTAGGAATAGGTGGACCACTCGATCTTTTTGGTGCTGTTGAAAACGGAAGCGATCTTTTTGATTGTGTAGCTCCCACACGAATAGGACGCAATGGAATGCTTTATACAAATAAAGGGAAAATAAATATACTTAATGCAAGATTTAAAAATGACCACACTCCAATAGAAAAAAACTGCGATTGCTATACTTGTAAGAACTACACAAGAAGTTATGTGACACATCTTTTCCGCGCAAAAGAGATGTTTGCAGCCACACTGGCGTCAATCCATAATTTATATTTTATTATAAATCTTGTAAAAAAAATGAGACAATCAATAATAGAAAACCAGTTTAGTGAATACAAAAAATCATTTTTTGCTGAATACAAAGATTGATTATTTTAAAATTTTTAATGCAATAAATAAGGTTTGTGAAATTTACAAAAGAGAGACTTGTTTTTCTTTTTACATTAATCCTTGAACTTGGGAGGCTGTGGTTTGTGTAAATCGTTATTTTTCGGTAATATAAATAGAAATATAAATAGAAAATAAAAATATGAAAGATAATCGCACATATTTAATTATTACATTACTCACGGTTACACTAGTGATATTTTTATATATTGGTTCAACAAATAAAAAACCTGAAAACATAAAAACAGAAGACCAAAGTATTTTACCAAAAACAAACTTAATAAGCGGAAGTAAAGAAGACGAAAACAAGCAAAACGAAAACATAAATAAAGAAACCACAGTTGTGTTTAATGAATACGATATTGATGTGGTTACTACTAAAAACGAGAATAATGCAAGTAGCTTGCCACCACACCCATTGCTTGAATATCCGAAATCATTTCCTAATTCAATTCCACCAGAGGCTATAGAAATTCTAAAAAATAAAATCAAGGAGTCCATAGACATACTTAGAAGTGACCCTGCTAATTTTTCTGCATGGAATCAACTCGGTTTGCAAAAAAAAGCGATTGAAGATTATATTGGAGCAGAGCAAGCATGGGAATATGCTGGATTGCTTCAACCTCAAAACAGTATCTCATTCAATAATCTAGGAGTTTTATACGCATATTATTTGCATGATAATAAAAAAGCTGAAGAGAACTTTTTAAAAGCAATTGAAAACAATCCCAGCGAAATAAGTCTTTATTTTAGGATTACCGATTTTTATAACAATGTATTAAGAGACAAAGAGAAAGCAATAGAAGTTATTCAGAGCGGCATAAAAGAAAATCCAAAATCACAAAAACTTAAAGACTTATTGGCTGCCGTTAAGTCGTCCTAGGTTTATGTTTTTTTATCTAATATCTGTGTGTTTATTCAAGCAGTTTCGCTGTTGTAATTTCAATTAAAAATGAAAAAACTTTTTAATAAAAATTTTTTTAAATTTACTTTTGGATTTGCTGTGATTATTTTACTTGCAATAGCTAGTATTTTTCTTGTTACATATTTTGAAATAAAAACAACACAAGAGCAAAAAGAGATTACTATGGTGCAAAACTAAACACCCTGCGCGGTTAGTTCAATATTTAGAGAAAAACACAATTGAAAAATTAGAGCAACTTTTAGGGGGGTGGTGGAAAAAGAAAATATTGTTGAATAAATAAAAAAACATGAATCATATTGAATTAGCAAAAAAAGATTTATCAAACATCTCATTTAATAGGTAAGTTCACAGGGCGTTCAGGTGTAGAATTAAATGAGTATTTTGATAAGTATCTCTTTGAGGCAAACCCAGAAATACTTGATGCAGTGTGTGGTGAAATGAATGATATGATTCCTGGTGGAATTTCTGCCTTGGCTGGTCTTGAAATGGGAGGAATACCAATTGCAACCCTTCTTTCGCAAAAATCAAATTACCAACACTTTTCATTAGAAAAAAAGCCAAAGAACATGGTACATGCAAGTTAGTAGAAGGCGGTGAAGTGAAAAATAAAAGACTGCTTATTATTGAGGATGTTGTTACTTCTGGAGGTCAAATTATTTTATCTGCTAATGACTTGCGTAGTCTTGGAGCCAAAGTTGAACATGCGATATGTGTTATTGACAGGGAATCTGGCGGAAAAGAAAAGTTGGCGAAAGAAGGGATTAAGTTATACTCACTATTCACCATATCGGAACTTAAAAAATCGGCATAAACTAAGCATTGACAGTAAGAACACCACACAACAATAAATAACTGGTTCACTGATTTTGTTTCGTTCCACTACAAACAATATCACGCTCTGTAAAGTGGGCAAAAAGTGTTAAAACAAAATAAGGTTAGGATATCCACAGCGGAGCAACGCATAACTATTGCCATACAACTTCCACCCAAAGTTCCCTCCGTTATTGTCATGAGAAACCCTTGCATAGCGTGGTGTTATGTAAAATTTTTAAAAATCCTAGAAAAGGAAGGCTGTCTCGACAAACTTACATCAAATAACAAAAAGTATGAAGTTCAGGAAAAAATGCAGTAATAATTTTAAAGGTTTGTACTTTTCTTTCACCCAAATTTCGCCTCCTTTTGTGTTTAAATTAAAAAAGCAATTTTAGCTGGTATTATTATCGGAGATCTGTTTGCTATTTTGTTAGTTCTATTTAGTGCAATAATTTTAGTGCGATAATCATTAATTTTATACTATGAAAAATCTTACAAAAAGACTTACCAATATAGTTTTAATTATGGTGCTTGTTGTTATGGTAGGGGGTTTTGTTTTGGTTAAAAAACATTCAGAAGTAGCTCAAGAAGTTGTACCAGATAATTACTCAGCCACATTTCCGTCAGATTCATTCATTACCCCTGTAAACGAGCTGGGCGTGGTGCCTGTTGATGAAAACATATCTATTAGAGTATACTTTCTTAATCCAAGAATAAAATCCATAAACTTGTGCAATGAAGTCGTGGCAATTATTAGGGTAATTCCAAAAACAGAAAAAGTTGCCACGATGGCCGTCAATGAACTTTTGAAAGGACTAACTAAAGAGGAGTTGTTGGTTGGTTATGTGAATAGTATTCCAACAGGGAGTAAGTTGAACTCACTCACTATTGTAAATGGTGAAGCTCGTGCGGATTTTAACGCGATAACAGAATCTGGAGGAGGTTCTTGTAGTATGATGGCGCGTATTACTCAAATTGAAAAAACTCTACTTCAATTTCTTACAATCAAAACAGTAAGGCTTTCTATTGACGGGAGAACTGAAGACATCTTTCAGCCTTAATTTTAAAAACGACATACAAAGATTTGTTTTTTATGTATGGTTTGTGTAGATAAAAAGGTTAGTCATCACCTTTTTTTAGATGCTCTTTGTAGGCGATCTATTATTGCAGCACCAACTTCTTTTTCAGTGAAATTTTTTGATAGAATAATATCTACATTAAAATTATTAAAATTTCTTAATACAGAAAATAAATTTTTTGCAATAATCTTAGGGGTTTTTATGGATCCAATTGATAGAACAACATAGGCTTCAGGGTAGTTATTTTTTAGTTCACTTGTGGTCATAACACCGATATTTTTGCCTTGTTTTTTATATTTTTTAATTAAATCGTTAATTTTATTTTTCTCTACTAACAATAAATCTGCTTTAGGGGCATAATGACGGTATTTCATTCCAGGGCTTTTAGGTGTTGTTTTTACGGAGTTTCTTTGTTTTTTTTCTAATAGGCTGGGGTGTATTTGAACTTTTCCTATTTCTTTTTTTAAATCCGTAAAAGAAACATCGCCATATCTTAAAATCGTTGGAATTTCACTCGTTAAATCAAGCACCGTGGATTCAAGACCTATTTCGCAATCACCGCCATCTAAGATAAAAACTTTTTTACCAAAATCATCAAAAACATGTTGTGCTGTTGTTGAGCTTGGGCTACCTGCTAGGTTTGCCGAAGGTGCTGCAATTGGAACACCTGACTTTCGTATCAAATCTAAGGCTGTTTTATTTTTTGGAATACGAATAGCTACAGTATTCCCATTAGCAACAACATTGTCTGGAATTAATTGATTTTTCAAAAAAACCAAAGTCAATGATCCAGGCCAAAATTTTCTAGATAAAATATCCGCTATTTTGGGAATATGTTTTACAAGTTTTGGTAATTCAGAAACATCAGAAATGTGGACAATTAATGGATTACCTAGGGGGCGTTTTTTGATTACAAATATCTTGCTTACAGCTTTTTTATTCAGGGCGTTTGCTCCAAGTCCATACACAGTCTCTGTGGGAAAAGCAACAACACCACCATCTTTAATAATTTTTACCGCTTCGTCCATTGAGTTTTCTGTACATATTTTATTCTTGTGCATATTGATGTGTATTTCTATGTGTGGTTTATTGAAATAAAACACACATAGAAATATAGTACGCTAAAATTTTTATAACAAAATTAATAGCTAATTTATTAAAACTCCTCTTTTAAGTCAGTCCTTTTTCTATTTTCTGTTGCACACACTTTTTTGTTTATTGCTCATTAAAACTAAAACCCCAACAAAGCTCCAATTTTCTGTATAAAAACGCAAAAAAATGAGCAACTTTTTTATTTACTCATTGTGTTTAGATAAGTATTGCCGAGAAAAATTACCTACAATCTCGTCTTCTTGAACTAGTCTTTGTTGTAAATTTTCTTGTTTTGTAAAATCTAGCATTTCCTCTGCACTCTCTGTTAGCCATTTGTGTTTTTTTAGAAATGCAAGAGAGTGCTTATTCCAAGCCGCAACAGTCAAAGCAAGTTTATGTAGTTTAGCCTCGGTGTTTTTAATAAGCTCATTCTTTAAAGACTTAGTGCTCATTAAGTAATTCTTTGAACCCAGTAAACAAGTATCTGCATCCATTAAAACCCTTTCAAGTTTATTTTGTGGATTGGCGCTCCTGCTAGTACTCATTATTGTTTTTTTAACAATCTCAATATCTGTGTTGCTATAACAGTGCTTGTTGTTTTTCATATAATTTTCTGCAAACTCAGCTCCAATTTTTTCGTTATCATTATATTTTTTAAGAAAACCAGTATCATGAAATAGTGCCGCTATTCCGACAAGAATTTGTTCTTCGTGTGAAAAATTTTCTTCCATGGCTAGTTTTATTGCCATAGGGTAAACAATCTTTTTTTGTATGAAACTTGTTATGATAAATTAACCTACTTGATAATCCATCTAGTAATTTATAGGCAACACACTCCGCGTCTTTTAGTTGAGTTCTAACTAATTCAGTTTTATTAATAACCATAATTTTTATAAACAGAAT
>CAYRGE010000015.1:0-8567 GCA_964423985.1 uncultured Candidatus Saccharibacteria bacterium
TTTGCGAGAAGTGTAGCGGTAGCGGAACGACGAAGCAATCCAATGCTGAGCTTTAAATATTGAAACGACAATTCTAGATTGCTTCGTTCCTCGCAATGACAGATAAACCCTAGTGATGACAAATAGTATTCGTAATGACAAATATACTAAACCGACCAGCTATCTGGTTGGTTTTTATTTAATTATTAAAACCTCTGGAGTTCTAGGAGCTTCCCAGAACTCTAGAGTTGGTTGTAAAAAAAACCCACTTCCTAGGAAGTGGGTGGGGTTGGGGGGGGAAAGAACTTATCTACACTTAGAATATCAAAGTATGATTTTTTTGTCAAGTTTTTATCCACCGCTGTCTTTGCGAGAATCGTAGCATAAACAAAAAACACATACTAGTATGTGTTTTTTGTTTATGAGTAAATTGTTGAACAAATTCTATGCCACTTCTTTTTTTGGGATAGTTAGTGTCATTTTATGTTCTTTTGGTTCAAAGACATTTATTTTGAAGCAGTAGCTTTTTCCTAACTCCAGAGTTTCTTTTAATTTGTCAAGGTTTCCAAATTCAGATACATGTATAAGACCAGCAACACCTTCCTCTACAGATGCAAGTGCTCCATATTGATTGTATTTAATAACAACAGCTTCAATAGAGTCGCCCTTTTTGTATCTTTTTGAAGCTTCACCCCAAGGGTTGTTTTTAAGGGCTTTGATTGAAAGTGAAATTTTATCGTCTTTTACTTCAATTACCACGACATCAACCTTGTCTCCAATGCTGTACATAGTGCGAGGATCTTCAACCAAACCCCAGTCAATTTCAGAAATATGAACTAATCCCTCTAGTCCTTCTTCTATTTTTACAAACACTCCAAAATCAACAACACCTGTAGTTTCTCCCGTTATTTTGTCGCCGATTTTGTATTTTTTTGCTACCGTTTCTCGTTCTTTTTGGTTGGGGTTTTGCTCAGAAAACACCATTTTCCCTTCAGTGGTGTCTGCTGTAATTATAGTGACACTGAGGCGTTCTCCTATAAGTTTTTTAAGTTCTACTAAAATCTTATCTTTGTCTCCGTCCTCAACACGAGGGTAGTGCTCTGCTTTAAGTTGAGATGCTGGCAAAAATCCTTGTATTCCCTGCCAGTCAAAAATAAGCCCTCCCTTGTTCGCATCTTTTACCACTAATTCAAAGACTTCTTTATTTTGAATTGCAGACTCTGCTTCACTCCAAATCATTGCTTGTCGTGCTTCTTTTAGTGACAATTCAATATAGCCATCTTCGTTTTCTTCCTCAATAACCCTTGCAGTTATGGTGTCACCGATGTTGATTTTTTTAATTACATCTCGTGAGTTTATAAATTCGCGTCCGTAAATAATTCCTGTTCCATACGGTCGCATATCAACATATACTGCTGATTTATCAATACCAATAACAGGACCCTCAACAATCTCATCAGCACTAGGCCTATCTGGTGTTTGCTTAATAAAACCATCCATCACTGAAAACACCTCTTTTACAGTATCTTCTGCTATGTCTTTTACACTATCTTTTTTTGTTGTTATGTTTGTCATAATAATAAAAAACCCGCTTAAAACGGGTTATATTCCGCTTTAAGGATCCGCTATTATACATTATCTTGCAAGATAAGCGGGGTTAAACCTTAAAGTAATTAATAAGCAATACTTAACTATTTCAACACTCAATATTTTTTAGTATACCATAAAAAGTATTTATATGTAGTTTTCTTGGTGTTTTTTAAAAAAATTTTATATAATTAATAAATACTCAGAAAATCATTATAAGTTAATTATTAATTATGGGAATAATTACAAAAAATTTATTGATAGGGCTTGTTATAGGATTTGTTGTTGGGCTCACAGTTGTAAAACTTATAGCACCAGCTCTTGGTCTAGAAGAAGGATGTTGGGATAATGTGTTTGCGGCAGTATTGTCGGGTGTTGGGGCAGTTGCAATAATTGAATTTTTAAACTATTCTAAAAAAAAATCTCAACAAGCGGATAAGGCTGAGTAGGTAATTTTATTTGTTAACAAGCCGACAAGGACTAAATCTTTAAATTGTGCAGTTCTATAAGCACAAACAAGAAGTTTTAGTTTTAGGATGTAAAACAAAAAAAAGAACACACTTGTATGGGTTCTCTCATTTATAAAAAGATCAAGAAGAGTACGAATTTGCTGTTGCTTGTCGGCAAGCAGCCGCAAAGTTGTCTTTTGGAACTCATGTTGAGCCGTAGCGTGTTTCCACGGCTTTACCGACAAGAACTACACCGCTACCTTTTTTACGGGCGAAAGTCATTTCTACATGGTCAACCAAAATGATTATTTTGGTTTTAGCAACTTCTACAACAGTGGCGTTCATTTTTGCTCCTCCTTTTTTGGTCAGGCAAAATTACCATAAAAAACAACATAAAATCTTTATTTTTTATAACAAAAAAAGAAGTATTGTCAAGAAAAAATGGTGGTGATTTTTTGTTTCAAACACAATAAGATTTAAAGTAAAAACACTATGCATAAAAATGGAGTATTTTTTGTTTAGCATTATTTTGAAACATAGAAAATGGAACTAGTATGTTTTTAAATAAGTGTAATTTTTAAAAACATACACACTTCTTGATTTTACTATGCTTATAGTGATATTATGGTTAAATGCTATACTCTCAATTATTTACAAAAACTCGCAAAGAGGCTCCAGCAGATGAGGTTGCAAAAAATGCCAAACTCTTAATAAGGGCTGGCTTTGTTTATAAAGAAATGGCGGGGGTATATTCGTTTTTGCCAATGGGTTTAATGGTTTTAAATAAGATAAATAAAATTATTCGCGAAGAAATGAATGCAATTGGCGGACAAGAACTTTTTTTGACAGTATTGCAACCAAAAGAAAAATGGGAAAAAACAGGACGATTTAATGAGGATGTGTGGTTTAAAACAAGGCTAGCAAACAATACAGACCTTGGTCTTGGCTTTACACACGAAGAAGCAATAACTAATATTATGTGTGGGCACATTAAGTCATTTCGCGACCTTCCAGTGTATGCATATCAAATTCAAACAAAGTTTCGCAACGAGGTGCGTTCAAAATCAGGCATTATGCGTGGGAGGGAATTTCTTATGAAAGACCTGTATTCGTTTAATGAAACAGAAAAAGATTTAGATGTGTTTTATGAACAAGCGGTAGAGGCATACATGCGTATCTTTAATAGAGTGGGAATTGGTAAAAAGACATATCGCACCTTTGCAGACGGTGGTTCATTTTCAAAGTTTAGCGATGAGTTTCAAACAATATCTGATGCAGGGGAAGATATAATTTATATTGATGATGAAAAAAAGATTGCAATAAACGAAGAAGTATATACCAGTGAAGTTATTGCTAGTCTTGGCTTAAATAAAGAAAAACTAAGAAAGGAAAAGTCAATAGAAGTTGGGAATATATTTAAGCTGGGTAGTCGTTTTTCTGAGCCACTTAATCTTAATTATAAAAATAGCAACGGAGAAGAAAAGCCTGTTATTATGGGTAGTTACGGCATTGGTCCATCAAGGGTTATGGGTACAATAGCTGAAATTCTGTCCGACGAAAAAGGTCTTGTTTGGCCCAAAGAAGTCGCTCCGTTCAAGGTGTATTTGGTGGAAATTTCAAGCGAAAATAAAAAAGTTAAAGAGACTGCAAAAAAACTACACAATGAATTAATAAAAAAGGGCGTAGAGGTGCTTTACGATAACAGAGACATAAGAGCAGGGGAGAAGTTTGCAGATGCTGAATTAACTGGAATTCCAAAGCGTGTTATTGTTAGTGAAAAGATGATAGAAAAAGAAGTAGTAGAGATTAAAGATCGTGTGACTGGAGCCGTTACCGTAATGAGTGTGGTCGATTTAGTCAACAATGTACAGTAGTTTTTAATAAAATTAGAATATATGAAAAAAAAAATATATAATTTGTTTTCTAGTGATATAGGGATTGATTTAGGAACTGCTAATACTTTAGTCTATTTGCGAGGGCATGGAATCATAATTAATGAACCATCAGTTGTTGCTGTTAATGAAAAAACAGGTAGAGTTGTTGCTGTTGGAGCAAAAGCTAGTCAGATGCTTGGTCGTACTCCCGTTCACATTACTGCAATTAGTCCTGTTGTCGATGGTGTTGTTTCAAATTTTGAAATAACAGAAGAGATGCTCGCTTATTTAATAAATAAAACTACAAAAATCTCAAAAAAAATAATTCGCCCACGAGTTGTTGTTGGTGTTCCAACTGGTACCACAAATGTTGAGACGCGTGCTGTTTATGATGCTGCTAAAAATGCTGGCGCTAGAGAAGTTTATATAATAGAAGAACCTATGGCGGCAGCCATAGGGATAAAGCTCCAGGTAAAAGAACCAGTAGGAAGTATGGTTATCGATATTGGCGGTGGCACCACAGATATAGCTGTAATTTCTCTTGGCGGAGTTGTTAATTCAAAAAGCCTTCGTGTTGCTGGAAACAAATTAAATCAGAATATTGTTGCATACATTCGCGATGAGTTTAAAATATTAATAGGAGAACGAACGGCAGAAGGATTAAAGCTTGCAATAGGCTCTGTTTTAAAAACCGACACCCCGACTGAGTCCTCTGTGTGTGGAAGAGATTTAATAACAGGACTTCCAAGGAAGGTTATTATCACAGACTCTGATATCAAGGAAGCAATAATGCCATCAGTGCAGTTAATAATAAATGCAATTAAAGAGGTTCTTGAAGAAACACCACCTGAAATTCTTTCTGATGTTATGAAAAGAGGGGTAATTCTTGTTGGTGGAGGGGCGCTCTTATATGGGTTAGATATTCTTTTAGAAGATACCTTAAAAATACCCGTACGAACCGCAGATGACCCACTAACAGCTGTTGCTCGTGGAACAGGATTTGTACTTGAGAACATAGACTCTTTTGCAGAAACATTAGTTGAAACAGAAAATGACTTACCACCGCGCTAAACAAAAACGCAGTAGGCAGATAATTGTGCTTGTTGTTGTTTTATTTGTTTTGGCACTTTTGTCATTAACGCCACTGTATCAAAGACTAAGCGAAGGCACACAAAGGGTTGCTGTTTTTGCGTGGTCTAGTGCGAGTGTGGCAGGTGGTTATGTTGAGAGTATTTTTAGTGTTTTTGCAAAAAAAGAAAAACTCATAGAGGAGAATAAGAGATTGCGCACAGAAATTGAATCTATGCGCATAAAAACAATAGATCGCAATTTGTTGTGGGAAGAAAACATTGTACTGCGTGGTTATCTAGGTAAAAAAGAAACAGACGATAGTTTTAAAGTTTTGGGGCGTATTGTGGCTGGTTTTGGCAGGGGTGCATATAATACATTGATTATTGATGTTGGGTTGGGCTCTGGTGTTGAGGTAGGCGACCTAGTTCTTGTAAACTCAATCGTGGTTGGAGAAATAGGAGAGGTGTTTTCTGGTAGTTCAAAAATAAAACTGTACTCTTCTTCGAGAGAGGTTGTTGATATTATTATTGGTTCAAATAATATTCCAGCAAAAGCAATTGGCAGAGGTGCTGGTAATTTCGAAATAAAATTACCACGAGATACTGAGGTTTTTATCGGTGATATTATTCAAACTTCCGGAGACCCACTGAAAATTATTGGCATTATTGAGCATGTTGATGGCTTGTCAAATGACCCACTGAAGACAGTTTTATTTAAACACCCTGTTAATATTTTTGAAGTTGAATGGGTAAAGATAATAAGAAACAAAATAAATTAATTGCACGATTTGTTGCATATTTTGCACTGATTATTTCTGTGTTGTTTTTTCATTGGCTTGTTGTTCTTGCAGTTGCTTTGTTTTGTTTGTTCTTTTTTGATAATTTCTACGAAGCTGTTTTTGCTGGGCTTTTAATTGATATGCTTTATGGTTTACCAATTGCAAAATTTCTATATTTCCCGTTCTTTTTTACAGCAGTGTTTTTACTTGTCTTTGTCTTTGCATTTGTATTAAAACAAGAGATTAGAAATTATGATTAGGCATAAAATTCGTAAAATACTAAATAGAAAACATCGTGGTTTTGGTAGTGGGATTGACCCAGATGAAGTTTTTTTAGATGCACGAAATTTACCACAATTTAATACACAACAGTTTGAGGGTGTGCTAGAGAAACCAATAGCGAAAAAAGTGTTTGTTATTGTCGGATTGATATTTATCTTAATAGGGATGTTACTGCTTTGGCGCATTGGATATATTCAGATTATAGACGGTGAAATGTTGACAACACGCAGTGAAAACAATCATCTCAAACACGCTCCTGTTTTTTCAGACAGGGGAATTATATACGATAGAAATAAAGTAGAACTTGCTTGGAATGTGTCTGGCGACAAAAAAAATACTGTTTACTCGCGTGCGTATACAAGAAAATATGGCTTTGGGCATTTGCTTGGTTATGTTGAAACACCACTTATGGATAAAAGGGGATTTTTCTTTCAAAAAGAATTTAGGGGTATAGTTGGTATAGAGCGAGTATTTAACTCTACCTTAAGTGGGCTAAATGGTTTAAAAATAACCGAAATAGATGTGGCTGGAAACTTAATATCTAAAAGTGTTATTGAGCGTCCCATAGACGGAGAAAGTGTTGTCTTAAGCGTAGATTCTCTTGTTCAAGAAAAACTATATGAGTTTATAAAAACAACTGCTGAAAATAGTGGGTTTAGTGGTGGTGCAGGAATTATTATGGATGTACGAAAGGGTGACATTTTAGCGGTTACAAGTTTTCCAGAATACGATTCACAAATACTCTCATCTGGCGAAGACAGAGACACTATATATTCATATAAAAAAGACACTCAAAATCCTTTTTTTAATCGGGCTGTTTCTGGTCTGTATGTTCCTGGTTCAATTATAAAACCTTTTATTGCAATAGGTGCTCTTAATGAAAATATAATAAAACCAGAAGAGAGTATTTTTAGTAAGGGGTATATATCAATACCGAATCCATATCACGCAGGCAAATACTCCATATTCACAGACTGGTATGCACATGGATGGTCAAATATGAAAGAAGCACTTGCTGTTTCTTCTAATGTTTATTTTTATGAGATAGGTGGTGGATATAAAAATAGAAACGGGCTAGGAATTAAGAGGGTTGAGAAGTATATGAAAAAATTTGGTTTTGGAGAAAAAACCAACTTAGGGTTATCCGAAGAGCCAGATGGATTAATTCCTAGCCCAGAATGGAAAGCAAGAGTTTTTGATGGAGACCCGTGGAGGTTGGGAGATACATATAACACAGTAATTGGGCAGTATGGTTTTCATGTAACTCCAATGCAGGTGGTGCGAGCAGTTTCTGCTATTTCTAATAAAGGTAGTGTTGTTGAACCAAAACTAATTTCGGATAAGCCAGTAAAAACTAGGCAAATTAACATACCAGACGAGTATTTTGAGATTATTAAAAGTGGAATGAGGCTTGCTGTAACAGATGGCACAGCCAAAGGGCTGAATGTTCCTTTTGTTTCTGTTGCGGCAAAAACTGGAACAGCAGAGGTTGGGGCAGAAAAAAAGTTAGTAAATTCTTGGATTATTGGGTTTTTCCCATATGAGCAACCACGATATGCTTTTGCGGTTGTTATGGAAAGAGGCCCACGCGACAATGTGATTGGGGGTGTTTTTGTTATGCGACAACTTTTTGATTGGATGGCAAAAAACACACCAGAGTATTTTTACAAAATAGACGAATGATAGTTTTTGATATTCTCATACTTAAAAGATTGCAAAAAGAAAAGAAAAACACACAGAATAGCGCAGGTGTGTTAGAGTAATTAAAATAAAAAAAGAATATGAATAAACTTAATAATCAGTTTCATTCAATAGTTTAACCAAACACTATAAATATGATATCTGCAGAATTTATAAAAGGAGTAAAAGGAAGTGATCCAATCTTTGAAGACGGCATACAGCAAGTCGCGTTTATTGGTCGCTCTAATGTTGGAAAATCTAGTGCAATAAATGCGTTAGTTTGCCGTAAAAAACTCGTAAAATCTAGCGGAACACCAGGGAAGACAACAGAACTTAATTTTTTTCGTGTACAAAAAGACAAAAAACAATTTTATTTTGTAGATCTTCCAGGGTATGGGTTTGCTCGTCTTTCAAGAAAGCAATCTGAAAAGTTACGAAAAATGATTATATGGTATGTTACTGATAGGAGTGTCTTGATTAAATATGCTGTTTTGATAATAGATGCGCTTGTTGGACCCACTAAACTTGACAAGGAGATGTTTAAGATATTAAAAGAAACTAGAAAAAACATAATTGTTGTTGCGACTAAAGTAGACAAACTACAAAAAACAAAAGCAAAAAAACAAATTAAAGATATTGCTAAAGAGCTTGGTGTTTCAGATATTATTTCTTATTCGTCAAAAACAAAAAAAGGAAGAGAAGAGTTGCTTGATAGGATTTTTAAAAACTCATTATTCAGAAAAAATAATATAAAGTATTGATTGTATTGTTTTGAGTAAAACACAGGATACAGCAGAATTTTTAAATTGTCGTTTCAATATTAAGGCTTCATACTGGTTTGATTCGTCGTTACGCTACCGCTACACT
>CAYRGE010000015.1:8667-13272 GCA_964423985.1 uncultured Candidatus Saccharibacteria bacterium
ACTCTGGAGCACAATGAAGCAAAAAGAGTTGCTAGTAATATTTTGAATAGATAGTAAAATGTATTTTAAAAAACAAAAATCTATTACTTTTTTAAGACAATAAACAGGCAGCTCATCACTTCTTTTTTACATATAGAAACATATTTTCAACTGCCTTGATAGCATCGCCAGCAGCGATATTGTTTTGATGATACAGCACATCTGTGCAATCTCCAGCTGCCCAAATACCATCTATGTTTGTTTGTTGTGTGCGAGGGTTAACTTTGATGTGTCCATAGGAGTTACAATCAAGGATATTTTTTACAAAATTAGTATTTGGTATTTGTCCTATTTCAACAAAAATACCCTCAACAGCAATTTCTTTTTTCTCATTAGTTTTTATATTTTTATACACGATTGCATTAACAAACTTATCACCTCTTATTGCGTCAATTTCAGTGTCAGTGATTATCGTTACTTTATTGTTTTGTTTTACTTTGTTAATAATTACTGGGTCTGCTGTTAGCTTATCACTGCGTACTAATAATGTGATTGTATCTGCATATTCAATCAATTGAGAAACTGTTTCAAGCCCAGAGTTTCCTCCCCCAGCAACAACTACATTTTTGTTTTTAAACATTGGAGCATCGCAAGAAGCACAATATACAATACCCCTACCTTCAAATTCCTCTGCTCTAGGCACAGCAAGTTTTTTTCGCTTACTTCCTGTTGCAATTAATATGGTGCGTGCATTGATATTTTTATTGCTTTCTGTTTCTATTTTAAAAATTTCTCCATCTTTTTTTATTTCTGCAGCAATTTCTCCATCAGCAATATCAACAACGTCTTTAGCATAAAATTCAAGATGTTGTTGCAGTGATTTTGCCAGTTCCATACCAGAAATATTAATGGTGCCAATCCAGTTTTGTATATCCAGAGACATTTTGGACTGCCCTCCAAAATCTTTCGTTACCACAACACCTCTCATTTGTTTGCGAGCAACATAAACTCCAGCGGCAACACCAGCTGGCCCACCTCCTAGAATAGCAACATCGTAAATCATAAATATATTAAAGAATTATTTATTTTTATGGTTTCGAAGAAATGCTGGGATAGCACTCCAATCATCATCTTTATTGTCCTCCGTTGTGTTGTGTTTGGTGGTACTTCTTTTGATTAAGTCGTTATGTATTTCATTACTACTAGGTTCTTTGTTTTTTTTATGCCCTATCTCAATTTGCTGGCTTTGAATATTATTTTTTTTATTGTCGATAGGTGTTTCTTTTTTAAACAACGACCCTTTAGTGGTTTGTTTTGCTTGGTCTTCTGGGAAGCCAGAAGCAATTACAGTAATTTTTATTTCGTTTTTCTTTAATTTGTTGTCTTTTATTGCTCCAAAAATAACTCTTGCTTCTGGGTCAGCTAGTTCTGTAATAATATTTGCAGCCTCTTTCACTTCGTGCATAGTCATATCATCACCACCTGCTATTGCAAACAAGACTCCTCTTGCTCCGTCAACAGAGAGATCTAGGAGAGGGGAATTGATTGCTGCTAAAGCCGCTTCCCCGGCTCTTTTTTCTCCGCTTGCAGAACCAATTCCCATGAGAGCGGAACCAGCACTTGTTAGCACTGAACGAATATCAGCAAAATCAACATTAATTATACCGGGCATTGTAATAAGATCAGAAATACCCTCAACGGCATTCCTAAGAACTTCATCACAAGTGGCAAAAGCTGATTCAAGTGTCGTTTCTTTTTCCGTGCAATTAAGTAGTCGGTCGTTTGGAATTACAATTAGAGCATCAACTTCCTTGCGAAGACCATCAAGCCCTTGTTCCGCTACTTTTGTGCGATGTGAGCCTTCAAAGAAAAATGGTTTTGTTACTACTCCTATAGTAAGAGCTCCTTCTTCTTTTGCAATCCTTGCCACAGTTGGCGCAGCTCCAGTGCCTGTGCCACCACCCATTCCGCCAGTTATGAAAACCATATCAGCCCCCTTAATTGCGTCTTGAATTTCTTCTCTAGTTTCTTCTGCTGATTTACGACCTAAATCTGGATTAGTCCCAGTACCAAGTCCCTTCGTTAGTGTTTTCCCTATGTGGATTTTTTTCTTTGCGAGTGAATGATGCAAATCCTGAGAATCTGTATTGATTGCAATAAAGTCAACACCTTTTATTTTTGAATTAACCATATGGTTAATTGCGTTTCCTCCAGACCCTCCGACACCGACAACTTTTATTCTTGCGAAGCTTTGAATTTCTGGTTCTAATTTAGGCATATAATTAAAAAGAAAAAATAATAATACTTATATAGAATATAGTAACAGAAAGGGTTGTGATTGAAAAGTTGCGCAGTGTTTTTATATATGCGGCATTAAGTATTGCTATATTCACAGGCATAACTTTGGCTGTGAATGCTACTTATTTTGTGTGTCACTACCAACAGAATACCAATCAATTTTTCTTGATAGATGCATAATAATTGCAAGTATTACAAACAATAATATGCTTCCCATAACCAAGGCATAGTCTTCTATTTGCAGTATTATGTAAATAAATAAATAAAGAAAGGAAAGTATTAGTCCTTGAATTATTGCTAACCTATTGCTTGCTAAAACACTTTTTGAATATAAAGTAATTAGCCCAATAGTTGCTAAGCTTGATATTAAATAAGCCACACCAAAGCCAATTATCTCAGATATTGAAATCAATAGTGAATAAAACAGAATTATAGCTAGCCCAACTAAGATATATTGAACAGGGTGTATTTTTTTTCTATTGAATATTTCTGCAAAAAAGAAAATCAAGAAAGTTAGAGTAATCATAAGGACTGCATATTTTACACTTCGTTGTGTTTTTGCATAATCATCAACTCCCGACAAAAGACTTACACCAGAAGCGGTTGTATATATATTGTGTGAACTTCCAAGCCATGACTGCGGAAAGCCTCTGTTTAAATCAATTATTTTCCAGGACGCCTCAAACCCACTACTTGAAACAGTGCGAGAGTCTGGCAGAAATGCGCCACTAAAACTTGGAGCATCCCAGTCTGATTGTAGAGAAATCTTACTAGTTTTGCCAACTGGAACAATTTGCAAATCTCTACTTCCATTAATTGACAGCTTGAATGAAAACTCATTAATTAAGCCCTTACCATGTTCTAGTTGTATGGGTAGTCGCGCACTAATGCCGGGGTTGGGAGCCTGTTGCATGTCTATTCTTGATGCATCGCTATGTATTACACTCATTTGTTTTGTGCTAATACCTCTAAAAGGCGTCATGTTGTGGTTGCGGATTGGATTGAATATAGCATCACTGCTTTGAACCCCAGGATTAAAAGGAATAATGTCGTTGTTCCAAACCAATTCCATATTGTTTCCAATGCCTCTAATATCAGAAATTCCAACAGACATAAATGCACCACCCCAGTCTACATTTTTTGCATCAACACCAAGGTCATAAATATCAGTCCAAGTAAATTTTCCAGAAAAATCCAACTCTGACGAATAAACAACTGCATCAAAAATTCCTCGAGAGCGTATTTGTGGTTCTATTATTCCGTTAACTGTAAGTAATTCTGGTAAAAAATGAGCATACCTGATAATACTAACTTGCTCTCCGTTTTCATTTTTTGAATATTCCTTGTATGGAATTGAGATTATTGGACCAGCAATTGTTTGTTGCTCTCCCCATTTTTGGCTTATTTCAGCTACAGCCAATCTCTTTGTGTGCTCTCTCTCATAAATTAGCTCTCCAACCATGCTTACTGGAATTAAAAGCAAAAGTACTAAGACCCCTATAATGGCTATTCTAAAAGTTGTAGAATATTTTATCCAGCCTGCAAAATTTTTATCATCTCTATCGTTGTTCATTTTTTTGTTATTTTTATTTATAATTTAATTATTGTCATTTATCTATAGTGTATGTTAACATAACAGCATAAGATTATGAAAATATTCTAGATGTCGCTTGCTTGCATTTATTTGAGAAAAATAAATGCAGTTATTATTACATTTATGCAGGTGATTTGCATAACATAAATTACTAAACTGAAATGATAAAAAAAAATAAAAAAATAATAATAGGAATAGTTCTTGCGTCGGTTCTTGTGTTTGGTTTTTATCAGATTTTTATTAAGAAAGAAAAAGAAGAAACTATGTCTTTGGGAGAGGTTTCTTTGGGGCAGGTATTTCAAGCAATCACTGAAACAGGCATAGTTAGTGCCAAAAAAGAAATTAATTTAAATTTTAATAGAATTGGCACAATAGATAAAATATACACAACGGTTGGAGATGAAGTTAGAGCTGGGCAGAGGTTGGTTAAGTTAGACACATCTCAATTGGAAATTCAACTTACCGAAGCAACGGCATTTTTAAGTTTAAAACAAGCAATGCTTGGGCAATTAATAGCAGGCGTAAGCGATGAAGATATACGCTTAGCTGAAACAGCAGTTAGTAATTCTGAGACCGCACTGCAGAGCGCAGAGCAGAATTTAATAAATATCAATTCTATTGCTGAAAACAATTTAAATCAAAGCTATGAAAGTGCTTTAAATCTGTTGAGTGCAACTTACTTAAAGCTACAAAATACTTTTAATATTGTTAATGGAATTCAAAGAAAGTACTTT
>CAYRGE010000016.1:0-2610 GCA_964423985.1 uncultured Candidatus Saccharibacteria bacterium
AACAAACTTTAAATCCGAAACAACAACTCTGGATTGCTTCGTTCCTCGCAATGACAAAACAGCTCGCAATGACGGATAATATCCGTTTTGACAAATATAGCTCGCAATGACAGACTGACAAACAGTTGTTCACCAAGAATTGATTTCGCTATTAGGTATATTTTTACAAAGATTGCTCAGCGCGGATTTTGTCAATATGACGCCCTGCCTCTTTTTGTATATCAGGATTTAATTTTGTTGCTTTTTGTATGGACTCTATGGCCTCATCATATCGTTCAAGTTTAAGATATGTTGCCCCAAGCGACAACCAATAATCTGGATTATTGGGTTTTTCTTTTACTATGGCTTCCCAAGTTTCAAGTGCCTTGTGGTAATGCCCTTGCGATACATAAAAATTAACAATCCTAGTGTCTGCAAGTGGTTTGCCACCCATTATTTCATCTGCTAGCTTAAAATCTCCCTTGCGTAAAGCAGCTAGTGCATATATTGTCTTAACCTCTCTATGTTCTGGTAATATTTTGTGTGTTTTTTCAAGTACTTCTAGTGCCTTATTGAGGTCGCCCTTAATTATATAAATTATACCCTTCTGAAGTCCTATAACTTGCATTTTGGGTGAGAGTTTGCGTGCTTGCTCAAAAAGCAAAAGTGCTTCATTTGTATGTCCGCCTGAATTTAGCTTTGATGCTAATAAAATTTTATGTCGTATGTTATTTGGAGCAAGGGCGATCTGTTTTTTTTGCTCAAATATTGCAAATTCAAAAAACTTATCTTTTGTTTTTTGGTCTACCTCTTCCGCTTTTAGTATACTAGTTGAAAACTGCAGTAACTGTTCTCTCGCCTCTGTATTACCAAAAGTATTTAGAGCAAGTGTTTCTTGAAAAAACTTATAGTTTGTTTCTAGTCCACCTTCTTGAGGTCTAATTGAGTTTAACAGCGTCAAGTTTGCTACGAATGGTTTATAATTAATAAAATAACTACCACAAACAACAAGTGTAATAATAAATGCAATAAGTGCTGTATCAAAACTACATATTGCTTTTTTCTCATTAAACACACGCTGCTTGTTTTCTCTTGTTGTAACAGCTACAAAGCCAAGTAAAGAAAAGAATAAAATATAGCTTACGAGGTGGTCAAATACAAATAAGTTATGTATAAAATATGCAACAAAAAGTCCTGTCAATATGCTTTTCTCAAATACAGAAAACTTTCTATATCTCCAAATTAAAACCAACGCTATTACAAAAAGCGCCAAATAACTGAGCAGTCCCAAAATACCGCCTGCAATTAGCCAGTCTAAAAATACATTATGTGCGCGATCAAACCATGGCTCCTGATCATACATACGAGGATTATAGTATTTATTAAATACATAGTTAAAATTTTCTTGCCCCCAACCAAGAACTGGTCGCTCTTTAAATCCTTCTAGTGCCATATCCCAAATCATAAACCGTGAACGCGTGGTTTTTTCTTCAAATGATATGTCTGCAAAACGCGAAAGTACTGTATTTTCTTGAATTATTTTTGCATCTTTAAAGCCAATAAAAATACCACCAAACACAACAACACCACCAATCAAACCAATCGCGATTTTTTTCAATTTTTTATTATCTTTTTCAAAGAGTGCCCCCAGCAAGGCAGTAACAAGTACACCCCCAATCAAACCCAAAATTGCTCCACGAGTTGCTGTACTGTAAAGCACAATAAGATTTAAAATACCCACTAGTGCATACACATAAAATAATAATTTTGTAGCCACCTTGTCCCGAACCATTAAAAACAATGCTATAAATATGTGTATGAGCGCATAAACAGCTAGATATGCAGGATTTCCAAGTGTTGAGTCAATTCGCGTAATACCCTGACCTGCGTCAGTCAAGCCAAGAATTTGCAAAATTCCATATATTCCAACAACAACACTCACTCCAAGAGATGCTTGAAAAAATCTTTTCCAAATATTTTCTGTTCTAAAAACTGATGTCGCAATAATGAAAAAACCAACTATGTGCAACAAGCCGACAACACCCTCCATTCGTTCATAATTGCTCCAAAAACTTTTATGTGGGTTTTCTCCAAATAATCCTGCAAGTGCTATGATTACAATAAACACAACACTCGCAATAACAAGTGGTGTTTTTTGGGGACGATAACTTGCATTAAGATAAGCAAGAATTAACCAACCAATTAAAAGAAATTCAACAAGAAACCGAAAAAAGAAATTTTTTCCAGTGATGTATGGAAAAAACATATTGACAGAAACAATTAGCGGAGTAATTAATGCAAGAAAGATGCCACTAATCAATATGTTGCGCAAAACTAACTCAAATTTCATTTTATAATAATACCACAAAGAAAAGTATGTGTGTTTGACCTCCCTAGATTAAAGCTTGAACCTGAAGCACACTAATCTCTAAAACTTTAAATATTGAAACGACAATTCTGGATTGCTTCGTTCCTCGCAATGACAAAACAACTCGCAATGACAGATTGACAAACAACTGTTCACAATGACAAACAACTGTTCGTTTTTACAAATAATTACTTACAATGACAAACAGCTTCTAGTAATGACAAGTGGAGCTCGCTTTGAACTGAACTCTAAATATAGCTTGT
>CAYRGE010000016.1:2710-11972 GCA_964423985.1 uncultured Candidatus Saccharibacteria bacterium
CTTCTAGTAATGACAAGTGGAGCTCGCTTTGAACTGAACTCTAAATATAGCTTGTGGTATAATCTGATTATTAAAAATCAACCAAAAAAATAAAAACTATGTTAAAAGATTTTAAAAAGTTTGCCATTAGGGGCAATGTGGTGGATATGGCAGTTGGTGTTATTATCGGAGTTGCTTTTGGCAAGATAATCAGTTCTCTTGTAGCTGATGTTATTATGCCACCGATTGGAATGTTGCTTGGGAATGTTGATTTTTCCAACCTAGTCATTACTCTTAAAGAAGCTACAGGAGAAATGGAGGCGATTACAATCAATTACGGCTTGTTTATGAACACAGTAATTGATTTTTTGATTATTGCATTTACTTTATTTATAGTAGTTAGGCAAATTAACAAAATAAAGAAAAAGGAGGAGCAAAAACCTGTTGAACCAAAGGAAGATATTGTCTTATTGAGAGAAATAAGGGATTCTTTGAATAATAATTTAAAAAACAATACCACCAATTCTAATTAACTACTACTTATAAGTTGCAGTGGAATTTGAACCAGTGCAAAGGCAAAAGGTTGAGTGTGTTTGTAGTTTCAGTTAGTTTTTAATCGGTACACGGGTCAAATTTTCAAAACTTGTTATGTTGTGAAAATAGCGACCTTGTCTTAATTTAATTAAGGCAATTAGGGAAAAAATTCTTGGAAAATAATTATATAGCATTTATTAAAATTTAATGACAAGTATTGCAGTTAATACTTGAGCCAGTCTTTATTGGTCTAGAAATCTATCCGTCCACTGTCTTTGCGAGAAGCGGAATGAAATGGAGCGACGAAGCAACCCAATGTTTAGGTCCCGTCTTTGCGAGGAGTGTAGCGATAGCGGAACGACGAAGCAATCCAATGCTGAGCTTTAAATATTGAAACAACAATTCTGGATTGCTTTGTGCCTCGCAATGACAAAAAGAGCTTACAATAAACAACTATCCGTCTCAACAACCGAAATATTAATAATTATGTCTTGATTATCTTTTAAATTGCTTTTGTTTTTTCTTTCAAATCCACATTTTGTGCATTTGTGTAAAATAAAAAATACCCCTTTCTTTGTTTCTACCGACACAGGCCTCATCATTCCACCACAAGTCTCTTTCCTATCTCCTGGGTTTATGTCTAAATGCCTACTCCACAGGCATGCAAAACAATGGTTCGTATATCCATTCCCAGTATTTTTTTTGCCACATTTGTTACAGATAAAATCTTCTATTCTTTTTTGAAAACATTTTTCTTTCATTTTTTCTGCAACTAAAAACTATTAAGACTTTGTGCAATTAAGTTGTACAAAAAAAGACGACCCCTTGCCTTCGCCATCTGATTCTACCCAAATTCTACCTTTGTGTTTTTTGATAATCTCTTTTGCAATATACAAACCTAGTCCAGACCCTTCTGCGTTTATACTACTAATACCTTCCGCTCTGCTAAATTTTTCAAACAACCTTTCTTTTGTTTTTTTATTCATACCAACTCCAGTGTCTTTAATCTCAATTCTTACGCTCTTTCTGTTTTCACTTCTCGTAAGTATTATTGAGATACTTCCTTTTGGTGTATATTTTATCGCATTGTCAATAAGATTATATATAACTTGATATATTTTATTGTGGTCCGCACAGACAAAATGCTCTCCTCTTTCTTTTTTAGTAAAAATGGCAACTTCTGTTTTTTCTGCCTCTAAAGACATTGCTTCTACTGTTTTTTCTACAAGACCACCAATATCAAACACCGAAAAATTGAGAGACATTTCTCCTCTCTCTATTTGTGCTGTGCTTGTAAAGTCATCTAAAACGGAAACGAGACGCACGCTTGATTCAAATATTTTTTGCAGGGCAACTGTTGCGCTTATTTTTAGGTTGCCGATAGGTTTATTTAATATTTCTAAAGAATTTTCTTCTATTTCAAGCAACGGACCACGAAGTCTTTTTATAGATATTGCTAAAAACTCTGTCTTAATATTATTTATTGCTATCAGATTTTTATTTGTTGAACTAAGGTCGGCTAACAGTCTTTCTGTCTCTTTTTTTATTTCAATATCGTTTTTGATATTTTTTACAAGAACTACACCAACCCACAACACAGATGAAAGCACCATCAATCTTACGGCAATCTCTGAGTATGAACTAGAATAAATAAGCTCAAAAAAAAGAAATAAAACTAGCGACAACATAAAAAAGACCACTATTGGTAATTTTGCGTCTCGATTTCTAAAGTTCAGTTTTATCAAAAAATAAACAAATACAAAAACTATTGCAACTATTGTTATTGTAATTAGTAAAACTAGTAAAATATCTGTTTGCATAAATTTATTTTTTAATATACTTATATTCTGGTAATTCAATAAAAACAGTTGTACCACTACCAACACCAGAAGAAACCGCCCAAATACAACCATTATGTGCTCTTATTGTTTGTCCCGCAATATACACACCTAGCCCCGTCAACACAGCAGATTCAACTGAATTTTTATTTTTATACTCCTTAAACAATGATTGAGCTTGCTCTTTTTTCATTCCAACACCTGTGTCTGAAATAGATAATCTGATGATTTTATTTTTTTTATCGCGAGTTAGCTCTGCCCTTACTAAACCTTTTTGTGTGTAATATATTGCATTATCAAACACCTCACTAATAACCTGTTTTAGTTTTTTATAATTTCCCAAAACCATAAAATCTGAGTTATCCTCTTTTTTAAATGTGAAATTTAATCTCTTTTCCTCAAAAATGGCTTGCTTCTTTTTTATAACACTTTCTATTATTTTTTTTATGCTAACTTCTTCAAATGTATACTGTATTTTTCCTCGTTCAATACGGGAAACTGTGAGTATGTTTTCAACTGATACAATCAATGTTTCTGCTTTATTTAATATTTTTTTTGTTATATTCTTTATGTCTTTTGGCAAAAAACCAAAAGACCCCTCAGCAAGCATTGATGCATGCCCCTTTATAATAGTAAGTGGTGTCCGCAACTGATGTGATGCTATCGAAGTAAATTCAAATTTTCGTGTTTCTAAATCTCTTAATTGTTTGTTTACATCAACAAGATCTTTGACCAACTTCTCTATTTGTTGTTGTTTTTTAACTGCTCTTAAGTTTGTTTTAATCAAAACTATTGCCCCAACAACCACCACTAAAAACAAGGCTAGATTTATAAACCACTCTTTAGTAGACACAGCCGGCTGTAAGAACCTAAAAAGGAACAAAAATACAACAAAACCACTGATTAGTTGAGTTGTTGATTGTTTTATATTAAATTGCTGATGCTTCAGTATTGAATAACTTATCAAAAATACATACAAAACAATAAAATAGCTACCAAACGGAAATACTCCGAATAGCTGTGGCAGGAAGTTTGTTACCCCACCGCTGAACCCAATAAACCCAGCAAATATATGATAAGCAATTTTTCTACGCCTGTTTTTGTTTTTTTCTAATCTATATTCTCTAGTTAGAATAAAAAAGGAGTATAAAACAATCGTTATAAAAAAAATAGGAAATAACACATATAATACGCCTGGATCTATCCAGTAAAAACCAAACTGTGTAGTTACTCCATTCTTAAAGAAAGAAGTAAGGCTTAATATTATCAAAAGAAAAGATGCCGCTATTATGTATTTTTTAAATGCAATCTTTTTTTTAATAAAAACTGAAATAAAATTTATATAAAAAACTGGTATAAGTATTGCGACAATATCTAAAACATATTGCCATTGCAGTGCGGTGCTTGCACTGTGTGAATACATAACTCCAAAAAGAGCCGATGCCCAGACTGCAACCAGTATTGATAAAAACAACCACCAGTAATTTAATGCGGACTTCGGGGACTGTTTGTACACAAAAAGCCCTAGACCCAGACTAGATAAAATAAGTATAATTGTTGAAATAGCAATGAAACTCACATTCCTGTTTTTTCAAAATAATAAATCTTCCACTTCTTTTTTATTGCAACTTTTTTTAAAATTTTATCTGGATTTACAACCACGCGATGTTTAACAATACCAAGAAGTGGTAAATCAGAATAATGGTCTGTATACACCACTGTCTGGTTGAGAGAAAGTTTGTTTTTTATGGCAAATTCTCTCAATGCTTGATTTTTTCTTTTCCCATACATAAGGTCTCCTTTAATTTTACCAGTAAAAACCCTGTTTTCGTGAGCTATTTGAGTACAAATATAATCATCTATTTGCAACAGCGAGGCTACTCTAGAAACTAAAATATCGGGAGCGTTTGAAATAAGCACCACTGTCCGCCCATTGTTCTTGTGATTCTTTACAAGGTTGATGGCTTCTTTATAAATTTTTTTTCTCAATACCTCTCTTACAAAAATGTCAGTATACTTATTTATGTCGCTAACCGTATACCCTTCCAAAAAACGATATGCCTTCTCCATTACCTTTCTTGGATTGTTTGCTATATGGACCTTATATAAAAGTAACCATAACAGTGTTTTAATATATGTCTTTATTGGAATAATCTTTTTACGCAGAGCATACTTCAAAAAATAAGACTGGCTTTGCCCTTTTAATACAGTATTATCCATATCAAAAACAACAAGCTTGGGTCCATGTCGTTTCTTTTTTATTTTATTATTTATATATTTTTGCCCAGAAAGCCTTGCTATTTCGTGCATAACTTCATTTGTAAGTATATAGTGTGCTTTTTTATTTAAATTAACATCTTTTTTCTGTTTAAGAAAAATCGGCTTCCCTATGTTGAATTCTATTTGCTTATTAATTCGTGGATACTTATCAAAGCGAGACATTGTTTCGTAGGCCCCCTTTATTCCAACAGGAACAACTGGCACATTAAGAGTTGTTGCATATTTTGCAACCCCATGAAACGCTGGCAGTAGCTTTCCATCAGCAGACCTAGTTCCTTCTGGGAAAATGCCTATAACCCTTCCTTCCTTAAGAAGCTGAAAAACTCTATTGTGTAGCACTCTTTTATCTTTCATTTTGCGTTCTGTTTTAATTTGCTTTGTTGTTTCCATAATTGGTCTCCAAAACCAGCTTTTATAAAATTTTTCTGCGGTAAGGTAATGAATCTGTCTTGGTGTAATCGCGATAAATGCGATGAAATCAAAATAACTAGCATGATTAAATGCAATAATAACTGGACCTTTTTTAGGAATGTTTTCAATTCCAATAACTTTTTTAATCCATAAAAACCTAACAAGAGGTCCAGCAACTTGTTTTAAAAACAAAAAAAATACAATTATAAACCATTTTTCTATCACTAAAAATCTTTTACTTTGTTTTTTCATATTTTTCCTATATTAAAAACACTAGCCTTAGAAAATTTAAAATCATCCTTATTTTTATTTTATCATATTAATGCCCTTAAGTGTTTTTATTCTTATTGGATATTTATTTAGTGAGCATCCCTTACAAAAAATATCCAATAAGAATAATGAACTAAATGCCAATAAATTCATTTTTGACATCCTCGCGATGAATTCTGCGTGAATATCCACGCATATTCATTAAAATACCTAATCCCAAGAACACTGTAAGCATATGTGAACCACCATAACTCATAAAGGGAATTGTTGTGCCTGTTACTGGCAATAATCCAATGTTTGTACCTATGTGGATAAAAAAATGACTCATAAATAAAATAGCGAGACCTATCCCAAATAGTGCCTCAAAATTACTTGCACCAGTTATTGAATTAGCCAGTATTCGCCAAAAAATAATTCCGAATAGTAAAAATATTATCAACACACCAACAAAACCCCACTCTTCCGCAAATGCTGCAAAAATAAAATCTGTATGATATTCTGGCAAAAACTCAAGGCGTGATTGTGTTCCAAAACCAACACCCTTTCCAAATAACTCACCTGACCCTACGGCAATTTTTGACTGATGTGCGTTATAACCAGCACCCTGTATGTCTGCATATGGATCAAGAAATGATAATACTCTGTTTTTTTGATAGTCTTCAAATACAAAACCCCATAAAATACCTGAAGACAGCGCACTGAGTGTAAATATAATTAATAGATGTTTTTTTGATATTCCAGAGGCAAAAACCATACCAAACCATATCAAAAAAATAATCACCGCTGTCCCAAAATCGGGCTGAAAGAAAATAAGCAAAAACGGCACCAGCGCATATATGCCAGAAATAAATATGTGCTTTATGTTTGCAATTTCCACATGTCTTCTTGAAAAATATTTTGCCAAAACAAGTATTAATACAATTTTCATTATCTCAGAAGGCTGAAAAGAGACAATCCCCAAATCAAACCAACTTCGAGCTCCTTGAAAAACCTGCCCTGTTATAAGAAGTATTGCCAACAACAATAGCATCAAAACAAAAATCCCAACAAGCACATATGTTCGCCTCAAAAAGCGTAAATCAATAAATACTAGCAAGAAAAATAAAGAAACTGCAATAACTATCCACTGTATTTGTTTTATAAAAAAAACACTTCCTTCACTAAATGAATACATTGTAATTAAACCAGCCACAAGAAGCGGTATTGTAGAAAGAAAAAGAACCCAGTCAAACTTGTTTAAAAAATTCAATTTTTTCATTATCTAGTCGTGGAGAAATTGTTTGCGCGAACATTAATTTCAGTAGTAAAAATCTCTTCTGCACAAATAATTTGAGCTATTTCATTGTATACTTCACTCAATTCTCCAACCGTCAATGCTTTATAGTATTTATCTTTGGAAGAAGCTATCTCGTCACGAAGAAATTCTTCATCAACACCACCACCAAGACCTATTACATAAATTATTATATTATTTTCTCTGGCTACAAGAGCGTGTTCCACAGCATAATTTTCAGCATATGAAACATCGTTAATATTTTGTGGATTACGAGGTCTTGTTGCAATACCATCTGTTAATAAAACTATTGCATCTATTGCCTTGCCTCTATTTCTTGTTGAGGTAAGTTCTTTTGTTGCTTTTTTAATAGAATCACCAATATTTGTGTGCTGAATTTCATTAGTAAAAATTTCCACAGCATCAATAGATTCTTTCACTGATTCATGATTAAGAGTTAATTTATGATCTATTGGATATGAGGCAACGGTAGCAAAAGAAACCAAACCGACTTGATCGTCCTTACGAATATTGCTTATAAACTGAATTGCAGATTCCTTTGCATCTGTTAGTGGTTGTGGTGGATTAAGACCATCATCGTTCATACTCCCAGATCTGTCTATTATAAGAACAACATCAACTGAAGTAATACATATGTTGTTTTCTGGGTTTTTTTTAATTGGACTTGCTAGTGCAAAAAATAAATCTCCTTCTGAGTCTCCAGCCAGTGTACTCATATGTGTTGAAGATATTGCTACAACTTCTCCTTTTTTGTTGGAAATAAGTGCAACTGCCTCAATGTTTCGCTTGGTGTCCAAAGAATTATTTTCAACAATAGCAGTTATCCTTGGTGGTGTTTTTTCATGAAACAATCTTTTGTTTTTTATTTTAAGATGCCTATTTTGGGATAGTGTTCGCTCCCATTTTGGCATATCAAATTCAACGTCTATGCGCGTTGGTTTTTCAGAGATTGCTGTTGAATGTTCAATTAGCGCGAATCTGTCCATTGCATTTATGTATGTTGCTCCGCTTCGCTCGGCCAACACATCACCAGAACTATTATATGCTTTTATTGTATACCCTAGGTTTCTTATGCCAGCATTTATGTTTTTGTTTTCAATAAATACAACCATATCATAAACACCGTCTTTAGCCAGAAAAGCATCACTCCACAGAACAGAGAGCTCTTCAACTTGAAACACACATAGCCTCACACATGGACCTCCGCAATCAATGCCTATTTCTTCTTGATTTTGCTTTCCGTCAAAACAAGTCGGTGTTTCGTATAATAAAAAAAATAGAAAAACTGTGGTGACAAAAATAAAGAAACCAACAACAAGGGCAAGATAGATAATTTGTCGTTTTTTAGACCAAGAAAGCATATTATAAAAAATAATCGGTATATTTTGTTGTTTAAATACTTTCCAGCAACAAAACTAATCTAGCTGTAAAAAGTACTGTTTCAAGCCACGCAGCAATAAAATAATCAAATTTCAAGTTTCATACTGGCTTGCTTCGTCGTTTCGCTACTGCTACACTTCTCGCAAAGACGGTGATTGAACGGTTGTTTGTCATCACTAGAAGCTGTTTGTTATTGCTAGTATTTATTTATCATTACGAACACTTTATTTGTCATTGCGAGGTACGAAGCAATCCAGAGTTATCATTTCGGATTACTGCAAGAATATTTACTAAATAATTTTTACTGCTATAGCGAATAAAACCCCGATAACAAGACAAGGAGTAGTCTTGTTGTTGAGAACTAAATCTATTATTTTAAAAGTTTTTTTAAATGATAGATTTAAATAATAGTTTTAATTTTAATACATTTAAAAAAATTAAAACCCACTAAAATAAATACACACAATATAAAAAATAAGAATTTTTATATTGTAGTTTAATAATACCAAAAAAACACCATCCGTGCCATGCCGTTGGTGTTTTGTTATTTTCTGTCAAGAGCTCTATTCTGGCGGTGAGCTACTTTCCCCAAAAGAGTATCATCGCCGCTGGAGGGCTTAACTTCTGTGTTCGGAATGAGAACAGGTGTTACACCTCCGCCGAACCACCAGAATAGAGACCTCAACAAAAAATATTTATTGTTGTGTATTTTTAAAATTTAATATTTTAATATCAAATTTTAATTATTTTTAGTTAATTTTTAGCGATATGCATGCAAAACATTTAAAGTGATTTTCAAATTATCTAGCAAGAATTCTAAAATAGGAATTGACGTATTAGTACACCTCGGCTAAACACATTACTGTGCTTACACCTAGTGCCTATCAACCTAGTAATCTCCTAGGGGTCTTCTTGTTCACACCTCGTTATATTCGCTATTTTATAGCCCATAATCTAAACACACCAACTAATTGGTTTTATTTATTTCAAGAACTATAAAAACACCAAACACAATGAGGTGTAAACAAATGATTCCTAATCTTGGAGTTGGCTTCCCGCTTAGATGCTTTCAGCGGTTATCCATTCCCAACATAGCTACTCGACGATGCCGCTGGCGCGACAGCCGAAACACCAGAGGTCAGTCCCTTCCGGTCCTCTCGTACTAGGAAGAGCTCTCCTCAAGAATCAACGCCCACAGTAGATAGGAGACCAACCTGTCTCACGACGGTCTGAACCCAGCTCGCGTACCACTTTAATTGGCGAACAGCCAAACCCT
>CAYRGE010000017.1:0-11279 GCA_964423985.1 uncultured Candidatus Saccharibacteria bacterium
CGTGAATAAAGAAATTTATTCACTCGGGCAAACACTTCGTGTCCGCCCGGCAGGGTTCGGTTACAAATAAATTTATTGACATAAATTTTTCGCAACCCCACCTCGTGATTTTTGCCTTTGCAAAGCAAAACAAAAATAACACTGCGGTTTTCGAACCCTACTCGTGAATAAAGAAATTTATTCACTCGGGCAAACACTTCGTGTCCGCCCGGCAGGGCTCGAACCTGCGACAATTTGCTTAAAAGGCAACTGCTCTACCAACTGAGCTACGGGCGGTGATAAGATAATTTTATATAGTATAACAGTATACACTATAAAACATAGCAATAATAGCATTTAATACAGTAAAAATGCAATAGCTGTGTAGTTTTATCAGGTGTGAGGTTTTTGTCCACTGTAATTGAGTACCAGTTTCTTTTTTAGTGTAAAATATAGCAAAGACTATTAGGTTTGTATTTGAGATATATTAAACTTTTACTAACTATTTAACTCGACAGTATTAAATCTTTTGACTTTACAACACCTCACTCTTTATGGTTAAAATCTAAATGAAAAACACAAACAAGTCCGAAAAAAAGAAATGCAAAAACGATACAATTATTTTATTGCACAACATACGAAGCGCATATAATGTTGGAGCCATATTAAGAACCGCTGAGGCAGTTGGTGTGTCTTTGGTGTATATGACGGGATATACACCAATACCAGTAGACAGGTTTAATAGAAAAAGAAATGATGTTGCAAAAACAGCACTAGGTTCAGAGAATTTAGTTAAATGGAAATACTATAAAGAACCGTACTCACTTATTCGGAAGCTTAAAGACTTGGGATGTGAAGTAATTGGAGTAGAACAAGATGATGCTTCTATAAACTATAAAACTTTTAAACCTAATAAAAAAACAGTAATTATTATGGGAAATGAAGTTAGGGGTCTATCTAAAAAACTTCGCAATACTTGTGATGTGTTAATAGAGATACCTATGAGTGGTAAAAAGGAATCGTTAAATGTTTCTGTGGCAACAGGAGTGGTGTTGTTCCACTTGTTTGGTGTGTCGTGTTAACAAATAATAGATAAAATTGTTTATATAAAATACTAAATAATAAACCTACTGGTTTGTTAAAAATCAAAATTAAGATAAATAATATTATGCAAGTTTTTCAAGCTCCTCTCTTGCTACTGTTGCGTCGTCCCATATGGTTTTTGTTCCATTGGCTTCCATAATATAAGGATCTGTTCCTTTGCCTGTTATAATAACAACACCATTTTTATCTACAAGTGACAATGCTTGCGCGATTGCTTTTCGTCTATTTAAAATAATAGTACATTCAGTTGATTTTATGCCTTCTTTAACTTGATTAATAATTTGCATTGGATCCTCGTCGTAGGGGTCTTCATTTGTTAATATAATTTTATCGCAGTGTTTATCTGCTATTTTCCCCATTGCGGGGCGTTTCCAAATATCACGACCACCTCCAGTGCCTCCAAGTACGCATACTTTTTGCACACCATCAAAAACACCATATGCATTTTCTAGTGAAACTGGCGTATGTGCATAATCAACAACAACACAAAAAGATTGACCAGCTTTTATGTATTCCATTCTACCCCGCACTAATGTTAGTTTTTCAAGCCCAGCCCTAATTGTTTTGAGTGGTATGTTAATGTGTTGGGCAAATTTTATAGCCGCCAGAGAGTTGTATATGTTAAATACACCAGGTGTTTGTATATGTATTTTTTCACCTTCATAATTAAAACAACTACCCTTTGTTGTTGTTTTAATTATACTTACATCAGAAATACCATAAGGGTATTTTGTTTTGATATTTTTATTTAGAAAGATTTTTCCAACAGAATCGTCTTTATTTGCGACTACCACTTTATTTTGTTTTTTTGACTTTTCAAAAGTTTCTATTATAGATATTTCAGCTGCGCGATATTTTTCAAAAGAGCCGTGTGCCTCAATGTGTTCTGGTGATAAATTTGTAAAAATAAGGGAATTAAGTTTTATAAATTTGTCTCGTGATTGCTTTGCACCCTCTGAGGTAATTTCTATGATAATAAAATCGCACTTATTAGACACAGCTTTTCTTATTAGTTTTTGTAAAACAAAACGCCCAGGCATTGTCATTTTATATGGGTTTTGTTTAGAAGACGATCCAATCTTGATTCGCATAGTGCTTGAAATAGCGGTTTTATAACCTGCTTCTTCAAGGATTGCATTTGTAAACTCAACAACAGTTGTTTTCCCCTTAGTGCCTGAAACACCTATTATGTGAATATTGCGTGAAGGAAACCCATATATTACAGCACCAATAAATGCCAGTATAAAATGATAGGCTGGTTCAAAAGTGTAAAAAAGTTTTTTTGGTATGTATTTTTTTATTTTTAATAAAACTGTATCAATCATATATTTTTTTTCATTAAAGACTACTCTGTGGTGGATTTAAAATGTTTATTTCATTTTTTAATATAAATTAGATTTAATTGTTGGCATTCAATATTCTCAGCGCCTCTTTGGTTTTATCGCTTACACCTAAAAACTCTTTAGGTACTTCTCTTAACGCCCTCCGTGCTTGTGTTGCAGAATAACCAAGAGCCATAAGCGCCTCAATAACACCGTAATCATCTTTCAGTGTTTCACTAACACCGTCTTCAGTTGGTCCAAATTTTTCTCGTAAATCAAGAATAATTTTTTCAGCACTCCTTTTTCCAACACCAGAAACTTTTGTTAAATAAGATGTATCTCCTGCACTTATTGCAGACTTTAGTATTTTGGGTGGGGCAATACCAAGAATTCCAATTGCACTTCGTGGCCCAACACCAGAAACACCAATAAGCATTTCAAACATTACAACTTCCTCTTCTGACAAAAAACCATAAAGTGCCAAGATGTTTTCTTTTACAATTAAATAAGTTGAAAGACTAACCGTTTTATTGTCGGGTAGTGTGCTTAATGTATCTGGTGACACAAACACGCGATAACCTATTCCGCCAGTATTTATGACAACAGATTTTTCTGTTCGCGACACAACAACTCCTTCAATATAAGCAATCATTTAATTATTATACACCCAACAATACAATATTGTCATTATCGTTGTTTCTTGTAACTAATATTAAGGAAAGCGCGGACGAAGAGACATATCAAGGATTGTTGGTTGTATGATTGAATTAATTTTTCTAAAATCAATATATTTAGGCTGTGAATAAGGTAATAACGAGGGCTCAAAGCGATTCTCGTTTAATAAGTGCAAAGAAATATCTAGTGGTTTCCACGCAGGATTATTTGCAAGTGGTTTTTTTTGTGCGAATATAAAACCATTGGTAATTGATTCCGCATAATCTCCAAGAATTATGCGTGCCTGCTTGTCTTTTTCTAGCCAAGACATTGAGGAGCATAAGTCTTTTTTTATCAATGCTAGTGCTTTTGCATTGTTGTCTTCAAGTAAAGAATGAAATGGTATTATTGTTTCAAGCCCAACAGCACGTAATGTATGAAAATAAATACTCCACTGCTGTCCTATAATATGTTGCCTAGTATAATTTTGATCAATATAAGAGACAGGTTCTATTCCCGGCGCACTAATTACCATAAAACCATCTGGCTTTAACAGGCTACTTGTTATTGCATAAAACTCTTTACTATATAGACGCGCAACTCCATGGTTTTTAGCATGCGGAAAATCAAGGTAAATTGCATCAAATGTTTCGTTGTTGTGGCGCACAAAACTGAAAGCATCATCAATAATAATATTAACGCGCGGATCACTGAGTGCCCCACTATTCATATACAAAAGCGCTTCATTGGTTTTAGCAACCTTAATCATAGAAGGATCTAATTCAACTAAAGTTATAGATATTACCGCATCATATTTAAGCAGTTCTTTAGCCAATAATCCATCACCACCTCCGAGTATAAGTATGTGTTTAGGTGTGTTTTGCGCAAGTATAACTGGGATATGTGCAAACCATTCGTGATGTAATTTACTAGTATCAGACAAAAACTGAAAATCTCCATCCAGAAACAGCGTTATGTCAGCTGGGTATTTAGAATCGTACCCATTTTTTATTGAGTATGCTTCTATTAGTTTTTGATGGTATTCACCATGAAATCCACGAACAATATCAATTGTTTGATATTGAGAACGGCTTCGCTCAACAACAACAGTATTGTTTTTGTGGGAAAGATACGACAACAATCCGATCCCTTCTACTGGTTTATAGTAGTAATAATTTTTTAAATATGTTGAAATTGAATTAGAGCCTGCTAGAAGTGTGATTGGAATAATGGCGCACATTAAAATATAAATAGCAATAATTCCGCGTACCTTATGGTGGTATGCAATAAACAATAAAACAAGCGTGTTTACTAGCGCCGCAAGTATTCCTATGGTTACAGAAGAAAATAAAAGCACAAGAATCAGAGGAAACAACAGAGCTCCTATAAAAGATCCGACATAATCTAGTGCTAAAATTTTATTATAAATAGGTTTTTGGGCTGTTTTTGCTCCAATCTCAAAAAGAAGAGGAAGCTCAATACCGGTAAGAAAACCAATTATTGTAATTACTAAAAATGACCACACTGGGAATAACACCAATGCGGCAACTGCAAATTCTTTGTAAAGTAAGTATCCAGTTATTAGGTGTGCTCCGTAAATAAATAACACACCCAAAGAACCAGCAATGATAAGCAATATCTCGACATTTATTAAATTAGCACAGTAATTATTTTTTTTGAAAAAATACTTATAATACAATGAACCTAGGCCCATTGAACCAAGGAAAAACCCGATTGTTAGACTGAACCACAATACAGTATTGCCTGATAATATAGAAAGAGTCTGCGCAAGCACAAGTTCGTATATAATACTTGTGGTGGCTAGAAAAAAGGTTATTATATAAACAGATAAGCGACTCATTTTTATTTTGACGAACCTCTGGGTAATTTTTTAATATAAAAATCCCTAGCTCTACACTCTTGTACAAGCAAATTAATAGCTTGATTTATCTGGGTGTGTTTGCCGCACACAAATAAATCAACAGCAGCATAATTATCTTCTGGCCAGGTATGTATTGTTATGTGTGATTCGGCAAGCACGACTACTCCAGTAACCCCTTCGGGTGGAAGCGAGTGGAAATATGAACCCATAACAACAGCACGCGCCTTTTGTGCTACGCTCAAAAGTATCTTTTCAAGTAGCTGCGTGTCGCTTATTGTTTTCCTGTCACAATCAACAAGCTCTACAATATAATGATATCCATATATTTTTTGCATAATAATTTTTGCTATCTATTTAGAAATACTGCTTACAATAAAAGCGTCTATTAAATATATAGAAATAATATCAGCATATCTAAAACAAAACAAAAGAAGTAGCACAGCAACTGCAAGTAGTATTCCGTAAATAGCCGGTGTTTTTGCTTGAGCATATCTATTTCCCCAAAAGAAAATTATAAGCCCAGCTAAACCATTTAATGTTCCAACAAAAAAGGCGGAAGCCATAAGACCTGTGTGATAATAAAAAAATAATGCAAAAAAAAGCGAACCAACAAAGGCTCCCAGATAGTCAATTCCCAACACAATGTTTTCTTCAGATTTTTTGCCAACATATTCATTAAATATTTTAATTAGCAGTGGAATTTCAAAACCCGAAAGAACACCTATAACAACTATCGTTGTGTATGTTGCTATGGAAAAAGCAAACATACCCAGTGTGTTTGCAAAAAGAAATAAAAGAACAATCATTCCGCCACCCAGTAGAGTTAGAATAATTTCTATGCGTACGAGCGTGAAAATTGGCTGACGAGCAAAGCGTCCTTCTGCATAAAATGATCCCGCCCCCATTGCAAGCACATAAAGTCCGATTGTTGTGCTAAAATGCAAAATTGTATTTCCCAAAAAAACAGAAAGAGCTTTTGCTAAGAGTAGTTCATAGACAATACTTGAAAATGCTAGAAAAAAAACAACACCAAAAATAAACCATCGCGTCTTGTTTGTTTTTAATAGTGATGACATGGCGTGTGGTGTGTTGTGAAAAAATAGATCTCTTTTTGTAGAGTTAAAACTTGCAATTCTTGATTATTTTTGGAGTACTTTGAAAAATTATGTAGTGGTTTTCTGAACAAGAAATTCTTTAACTACAGATGTTTGTACACGGCCTTTACTGTATGTATTAATAAAAATAAAGTGAAACAAAAGCAATAAATACTAAAAATGAACCGCCAAAATACATAATAAAGTGACATTCTTTTTTATTATAAAAATAACCAAGCAATAAACTTACCGGAAGTGTTATCAGTAATAAAAATAAATTACCCACAACAAGTGGTGTTATATTAAAAAGAATTATGAGCAAAATAATTAATATCTGTTTTCCGCGGGTTTTACCAAAAACAGTGTAGACATTTTCGATGCCCTCCTTGTTGTCTCCCACGATATCCTTCAAGTCTTTTGTAAGTGAAATAACCACAGTAAATAAAAACAAAAGAATTACAAATATAATATTATACTCATATAGCAATATTGAAAAATTCCATTTTTGCACCGCAAAGATTCCCATAAAAAAAGAAAGCACAACAGCAGTTCCTATTACAATATTTCCCATAATATTTTTTCGCAAGCGAAAAGGCGGAACTGAATAAAGAACTCCCAACAAAAGCCAAAATACAGTCATTATAAAAACAGGTAATGTTGTTGCTGTAGCAAACGACAAAGAAAGAAACGCAAACAACACAGCAATATATGAGCACTCTTTTTTATTTAATATTCCCAAAGGAATAGGGCGTGTTTTGTTGCTTATTGCATCAATGCGCCAGTCAAAGATATCATTAACCACAACAGCAAACCACCACGCAAATGCTACTGCAAAAAGCGTTGAAAATACAACGAAGGGTGGCATTTCAAGTAGTGTGGATAGGTTGAGTATTGAGTGTGTTGTAAAAAACCCAAGCATTACTGCTCCTAAAAAAATAACAGCGCGCTCTGGTCTGAGGTTTTTCAAAATAGCAATAAATTTTTTCTTTGAATAAAAACAACAGAGAATAGAGATAGTGGCAATAAAAGGAAAAAAATAGAACAATGGAATAAAGTAATCATACATAAAACTACCACCGTCTTTCCCGAAAAATAGATCAGGTGTAGATATTGTCATAATTATTACAGATGTTGCGGCAGTTGTTGCAAGTAGTAGTGAAATAGATTTGGTTGCACGCCAAACATATACACCAATACCACACACAGCAAGCGTTATCAGTAGTGGAATTCCGACATTAGTATCGCCGCTTGCCCAAGAGAGTGTTAAGATGTTTTCAATGTAGTTATCTATGGAGCCGTATGTGTATCCATCTGTTTGTTTAAATAAAAAATAATCAACAATAGGTGGCATTATAATAAATGGAGCTGCGCGAATACCAATATTAGCTACTCTTGTAAAAGTAGCTTGTGTTACCAGCGAAATAAGTGAAACCAAAAATAAAAAAAGCAGTAAAAAGTAAAATATATTTTCAAGATAAAATCGCGCATAATTACTAAACACATCTAGGGTTGGGAAAAAATTTCTATAATCTAAAAGCCACAACTCAACAGAAACACGGATTAGCACTATAAAAAATAATATTACTAAAATATTAGGCAGTGAAATTTTTTTTAAAAATATTCTACGCAAAATAGACTTAATGATGTGCATACAAGTATTTTAAGCGAAATGGCGCTGAGGCGCAACCAGTTGTACTAGGCTTAAGCTGTGTTGTGTGGTAAAATATTGTATAATAAGTAAAAATTATTATGTCTCACAAAAAAAAAATAGCCTTAATTCTTTGTGCCATATTAGTGTTTCCTTTTATTGCGCAGGGAATCTATTCAGTTTTACCAGAAAAAGCTAAGGCGGTCGTACCATTTGGTGGTTTGGTTACATTTAGATTGAGGTGTAATTGTTCTGTTGGTAATTGGGTTATTGTTGGGCCACCAACACCTGCTGTTGTCCATGTGATTTCAGGTTTGTCGTTAATATATCCTTTTCGCAACTACAATGTAGGCAGGTGGGTATTAGGTACCCACACTGGTATATATACTGCGGGTTGTTGGAGAAGGGCTGGAAAATTTTGTTTTTCACTTCCTTATGCTGGTACGGTTATCTATATGGGAACATCGCAGTAATAATGGTTGTTAAAATTCCACAATATTGTTTTGGTTTAAATCAAGTTTTTTTGTTTGTGAAATGAAAAGTAATTTGTCTTCAACCGAAGCGACTCCGTCGCTGTTTACATCAGCTTTCCAGCAATTTCCCAAAAGAGTTGAAAGCCCTACGCAGTGATTAATAATTGTTTTATCGGTGTATAGTTCCCAGTCAAAAGTTATGCCTTCAAATTTTTTAATTGTAAAACTATTGGGAAGAAGTGGGTTAGTGATTGAGGTAAGCATTTTTAAGTCCTGCTCATTTATATTTCCGTCCTTATTGATATCTTTGTTTTTACAAATTCCCAGTGGTTGTTCATTGAAGCAAGAACGAATAAGCCCTGTGTCTGCGTTTATGTATTCTGGGTAAAAATCAGCAATACCGCCTTTGTTTATGAGTTCGTCCCAACAATTATTAGGTAGTTGCTGATTAATACAAGACACAATAAGGTTCTCTATTTCTGTTGTCCCCGTAGAAAAATCAGCAATACCGTCTTTGTTTAAGTCGTATTGAGCCAAGCTTGCAAATGAAATTGAATCAATATCCTTAGTTAGGTCCAGATGAGACTTAAGGGTATCTAACTTAATACCCATTTCATAACCAACAGCGAGCGATAAGTCTATTTTTGAGCCCAGAAATGTAAGATATTCTTCAGTGAATAGAATGTTTGGGTGTGATTGATTTGCACAACCACCATCTTTGTTTTTTAGAAAACACGAATTAATACTATCTCCTTTTTCCATTCCAATTTTTAAGTCACCATTAAGATCGTGAATTTGGAATTTTTCCAAAAAATAACCAAGATCTTCGGTATCTATTTTACCATCACTAGTAAGGTCTGCACGAACACAAGCACCAGATAAGTCTGCCCCAATACAACCCATAAGAAACATTTGATCACTAGTTGATGGAGTTGGAATTATGGGTAATGTGCCTAGTGTGTTTTCTGTTATTAAAACCTGTCGATTAGCACTCACTTTATTGCCAGCACTATCAGAAACAGTATATGTAATAAGGTGAGTGCCAGCAATGCTTGTGTCTATGGGTAAGCCTTTTGTTGTAACAAGGGATGTTATGTTTCCGTCATCCACATCAAAAGCCCTTGCTCCAGCATCTGAATAAGGTGTGTTTAGTGGAATAAATACAAATTTATTTCCTATAATAAAAATTGACGGTGAGCCGCGATTTGGTTTTTTGCTTTCGTCCTTTTGCAATGGAGCTGTAAAACTTTTTGTATTGTCAAAAACTATACTTCTGCCTACACTACTTGATGGCGGGGCGCTTTCTTTCTGTGGGACAGGTGTTTTTGTATCTTGTTTGGTATCATCAAGTGGTTGCTCAATTATATTTTGTTTTTCTTCCTTATGTAATATTTTATGTTCATATGGATTTTTAGGTGTAAAAGAAGTTTTTGTGTCCACATTGCTTGTTTGGCAAATATCGGTGCTGGTTTTCGCTATGGTAAAAAATACTATTCCCATAAAACCCAAAATAAAAATTATCACACCGATAGTTTTTCCTAGAAGATTTCTGCGTAGAGTAGATAGCAAAAGAGCGACAATACCAATTATAGTTAAAACAAAAAACACCCATGGAAATAATGGGGCAGAAACAAAAACACAAACTTCAGGTGTAAACACAGTGGCAAATGTTTTTAGTGGAAAAACAAAAAATACCACCACTACTGCGAATAATATTTTTAAAAGATAGTGTTGAAAAAATATGTACATTTATAAAATAGATTACAGGTTATAAAAACCACTGTGAAAAAATACTATACTTTAAATTATAAACTATTTAGTGTCGTTTTAACAATATCTAAAATCTTTTATATTAAATATATTGTGTTGAGGTTGCAATGGTACAGTAACTCAAAAAGATTAAAGACATTTCGCTCGGTGTTACGTCTCGTTTTTTTGTGTTATCAACATACACCCATTTCATCCAGTGCTAATGCAAAGTCTTTTGGTGGGGGAGTTTCTAGTGTGATAGTTGAACCATCTTGATTTTTTAGTGTAATTTTTAATGCATGTAATGCTTGGCGTTTAATACCCAAAAAACAACCCTTTTTATAACCGTATAAAGGATCGCACAAAACAGGGAAACCAACTGCCTTAAAATGAACTCTAATTTGGTGAGTCCTGCCTGTTTTTGGGTATATCTCAATGTGTGTTGTTTTGTCTCCAATATTTAAAACCTTAAATTCTGTTACAGACTCACGCAAGACACCTCTTATTTCTTGTCGCGAAGGATTATTGCAGGTAGGTGTTTTTGCAACCCACCTGCGAAAATCTTTCTTACTCTTGCCTATTGGAAAATCAATAATACCGGTTTTTCTTTTTAAGACACCTAATAAAATAGCACGGTATGTTTTTTGTATTTTTTTATCTTGAAATTGTTTCTTTAGGTATTCAAATGAGTTTTGATTTTTTGCCACAATAACCACGCCAGAAGTATCACGATCTAGGCGATGAACAATTCCGTGCCTTTGAACTATTGTTCCGTCTTGCAAAAATAAAGGCTCACCAACATTTTTTATTGCTGGATATTTTTTTAAAACCCAATCAGTGAGTGCGTACTCTTGTGTGTGTCCACTAGGGTGCATAACAAGACCAGCAGGCTTGTTTATTGCAAGTATATTATCATCTTCGTAAATTGTTTCTATATTGAGCATTATTTTTTTTATTTTGCTTATCCTCTTTCTGTATTAATTATATATAAAATTAATACAGAATATAGTGTTGTGTCTTGATTTGTATGCTAGGATAAGTTATTCTAATGTATATATTATATAGTAAGAGGAGCAACATATAATAAAACAGGGCGATTAGCTCAGTTGGCTAGAGCAACCCGTTTACACCGGGTAGGTCAGGGGTTCGAGTCCCTTATCGCCCACCAGAACAGAACTTGTCCGCCTTTGGCGGGCTTTTTCTTTGGCGGCGCGAAGCGCCGACCATGGGTTTTGCTCCTTTTTTTCTTCACTTTTTGGCGCGCAAGCGCGCAGTTTTTTGTCGCGGAGCGACAGGTTCGAGCCAAAGATTTCTTTGGCTATGACCTTTTTTGCAAAAAGGTCATCACAGACAGCAATTTTGTCCATAGTTTGC
>CAYRGE010000018.1:0-9980 GCA_964423985.1 uncultured Candidatus Saccharibacteria bacterium
ATAATATTCGCGAAGAAATCTTAAAAGAAATTACAAAAATTAGATTACAAAAAATAATGAATTTGCAATTAAGGAAGTTTTTGACGAAGAAACTTTTAACGAAAATGCAAAAGTCTTAAAAGAAGTTGTTGAGTTATTGCAAATTTATAAAATTAGATATGCAGAAAAACAACAATATTTAAGTGATTTTTTTGAACTTTTACTTACTACTGGATTGAAACAAGAATCGGGTCAATTTTTTACACCTGTTCCAATCGCTCGTTTTATTTGTCGTGCAATTCCATTAAACAAAATTATAAAAAATAAACTTAAAGCTGGAGAAGCTAAAAATTTATTACCAACTACTATAGATTATGCAACTGGTAGTGGACATTTTTTGACTGAATCCATGAGTGAAATACAAAACATAATTCAAAATATAGATGAAACAAAATTGAAGCCACAAGTAAAATCAGATGTTTCTGCGTGGAAAGCAAAACCATTTAATTGGGCTTATGATTATATTTATGGAATAGAAAAAGATAAACTTCTTTATTTTATCCTTTCTTACTCACAAAAAGTAGTTTTGGTAAAATCTGGAGAAAAAAATTGAAAAAGAAATAGAAAATTTACAAGTGGAAATAAAACAATCAAAAAATAGAAAACAAGAAGTGTTAAAAAAATATTTATAAATAAGTCACAATACTATAGCTCACAAAAAAACAACGTATCGGTATATCTGAAGTTTCGGAAAAAATTCCTTAAAAATCAATAGATTTTTTTGCGAAATTTGCGTGAGCCCCGAGCCGAGGGGCGAACCAGATATAGCGTGTTAAACGACCTGAGGACCGAAGGGGGGAAAGCGCAGCGGGGCGCGACCAACGGGAGCGAGTTTTGATTGCTCTTAAAAATTTAACCGATTAAAAGCCCTTTTTGATTTTTGGATTTTGGGACTTGACAAATAAAGTACAATATGCTACGATTAAGGTGTTCTTGAAATAGTCTTGAGAACCTCGGCTACGAGAGATTTCGTGGCAAAAAGTTCTTTGAAAGGAGGTCCATTATGGATTCGAAAAGACAGGGTGAAATTGCTTTAATGTTCCTGAAGCACAAGCTCCGCGAGGAAGGAGTGCGGTTGACGCCAAATTTCAAGCGTCAGATTGGAAACACCGCCAAGGATATCGGTTTAACAACCGAGGAAGCCACAAGTTTCGTGGAAATTATTGTCCGCGAAACTTGTGGAATAAGCATTCGCATAAATTAAAATCAGAAAAACAGAGTGGAGCTTTGCCCCCTAAAAGGGTAATTGTACCTCTCCGCACCGAGCGGACAAGGGCAGAACAAGAACCTCGCTCCGTTTTCTGACATACCGCCCCATTGTTCGTTGGAATGATGGGGTTTTTTTACAGAAAAAACCAAAAGGGGCTTTTTCAAAAAATAGAAAAATTTTTAAGGGCAATCAAAATTTCGTTTAACGTTTCAGCATAACAGAAGTTGCCGAAGGCAATTTGGGTTGAGGCTCTGCAAGAGCCGAACCTCATATCCGCTGTTAGGCGAGGGTGAGCGACCAGCGGGAGCGAAAGCGCAACGTCCCCTTGAGTTTCAAATGCGCGCGTTACTCTATTATTTTTGTTTCCCCGTCTATAACTAATAATGCTTGATTATCTGTTAAAGGAACGACTTTATATTGCGATTTTTTCTTAAAATCTTCAATAATTTGTTTTTCTTCTTCGCAATAATGAGGGGAAACAATAACATCAGTTAAATTTAGTCCTGTTAAATCAGTTAAATTTACATCATTTTCGTCAAAGGGGCTCGCAATATCTATATTTGGGCAAACCAAAATACTTCCTGCACTAACTCCCAGATAAAGTTTATCAGTTTTTGCAAATTCAATAATCACTTTATCAAAGCTAGTTTCTCTGACTTTTTTAAGCAAATAAAAAGTATTTCCGCCGCAAACATAAATAACATCAAAATCTTTAACTTCTTGAAATGAAACAGGATTATCTAAATTCAGAGTTTTGATGTTATTTTTAAAAATACCTAAATCAAGAAGTTCTTTTTTAGATTCATTAACATATTTTAATTCTTCTTCACTTCTTGCGGCGGTTGGAACAAATATAATTTTAATTTGAGAAACTGGCTCATCAATTATTTGCAAAAACTGATTTTTAATATTTTGGTTTGCAAGCCCCGTAGATGTAAGTAGTAATTTTGTCATATTATAATAAATTTAACTGATGTATATAAAACTTTGGAAGCGCGCATTTGAAATTTCGCACAACTGGTTTATATGTCCCAAATTCAAAATTGTCATTTAGTCTTTTTTTGAAAATTTCTTTTAACTTTTGATTGGAATATTTAAACGAAATAAGAAAAGTCCAATATTACAATATTATCTGTTTATTAAAAAGACTAGTTATTAAAAAAGTTTTAGCCTTCGGCTTTTTCTGTTTTGGCAGTACTAAAGCCTTGCTATATTTTTGTTTCACGAGGTTTTCGTCTTTAAAAAATGTTACTATTTTTCGGTCTTAATTCCAAGGGTTTACTGCGCCTCTAACTTCAAAATGCAGATGGGGTCCAGTAGATCGTCCAGTAGAGCCAATAAGTGCAATTGTTTGTCCTTGTACAACCCAATCTCCCTTGCTAACAAGATTCTTACTATTGTGTGAATATAGAGTTTTAGTGCCGTTATTGTGTTTAATTACAATATAATTACCATAGCCACCAAACCAAGGATTTCCTTCACGGAATTTACTTATAACAACCTCACCTGATGCTGACGCAAATATAGGAGTACCGATTGGTGCTCCTATATCAACCGCATTATATCCATGCATTTTTTGTGTTATAACACCACCTTGTACAGGCCAAATAAAAAACCCTTCATAGTGTGGTCTTGTTTTGTGTATTCGTGTTTTGTTTGTACGGGGACTTCTATCTCTTATTGTCTGTATTTTACCACCAGGGATTATCAATACTTCACCCATTGCGAGTGTGTCATCTTTTTTTATTTTATTAAAATCTAAAATTTCATCTGCTTCCACCCCAAAACGCTTTGCTATTTTATTTATCGTATCTCCTTCTCCAACTAAATGGCGAACACCTGAAACAGGCAATATTGCAAGGGTCTGCCCTTCTTTTATTATTCCTCTTGAACCAATATCATTTGCCCACTTAATTGTGTTTGTATCTATGTCAAACATTTCTGCAATCTGGGACAAAGAATCTCCAGCACGAACGGTATAAGTACTTATTTGGTTTTTTATTGAATGTATTTCATTTTTGTTTGATAAAAAACCGAGTGGACCCACATCAGACAACAGTGCATTGTTGTCAATAACAACAATGCCACCACCACCTCTTGAAGGTGTTGGGTTGATATTTATGGCAGCTTGTAAAATATTTGCTGTTTGCGAGTTCACAGCTCTTTGAATTGATGTTTCTACTTGCTCACTAGAAAATAAATTATCAAGAAAAGAAAAAACCCCAGCTTGTGCCACTGAAGTAGGAAGCATAAAGATAATGAAACCAAGCACAAAAAAACTCAGGTTTTTATATGAAACCATAGGAAAAATAGATTTTTTCACCCACTCTTGTCGCTCGCTAACATAAGAGATGGGGTCCTTGTTTTTAGTATAAATAAGCCTTATTAGATGTTTGTTTCTGTTTTTCTATTTTTGAAATTAACCATTTTTGTTTTTAGGCGAAACAAAAAACAGGAACAAAGTCTTTTAGCTGGGTATTATTTAGATATATATGACTTAACTTGAAACACAGAATTAACACCCCTCAATTACTCTTAAGTAACAATACGCAAAAACAATGTTATTGTCACTTATTTCAAGAATAACCATTTTAATTAAAAAGTCAAACCACTGTTGTGCATATATTGTGGATATGTGTTTAATATACTATAATTTGTTTTTTGTATTTTAAAATAATCAAAAGACAACGGTGTTTATTGTGCCTAACCCTAATTATCTCATATGCTATAATCGATGTTAAATACAAGACTAATTTATAGCTATAAAATGGATCACTTGAAAAAATTAAACGGGGATCAAATAAAAGCAGTTACTCACACAAAGGGACCTCTTTTAATTGTGGCTGGTGCTGGTGCTGGTAAAACAAAAACTATAATACATAGAATTATTCACATAATCAAAGACGGTGTTGAGCCAAATAAAATTCTTGCAATTACCTTCACAAACAAAGCTGCAAAAGAAATGCGTGAACGAGTGTTAAAAGCCCTTTCTTCATTAAACACATACGGTGATTCTAGCCCCTTCGTTAGTACATTTCACTCATTGGGAGTGCACATACTTCGCGCAAATGGTGACTTAATAAATTTACCTAAATATTTTAGCATTCTCGGAAGAGGTGATTCTCTTTCATTAATAAAAGAGGCACTGGTTCAAGAAGGGCATGATCCTAAAAAAAATGAGCCATCAAAAATATTGAGTAAAATATCTCGCCAAAAAGGAGAAATGGTAACACAACAGGAATATAGTGAACAAACTGGTGATGATTATGTAAGAGTGCTTGTTTCTAGTGTTTGGAAAAATTACGAAAACCTTCTTGAAAAAAACAAGGCTCTTGATTTTGATGATTTATTGCTAAAACCTGTTTTACTTTTAAAAAAATACCCAGAAATTCTAGAGGATTATCAAAAAAGGTGGGAATATATACATATTGACGAATATCAGGACACCAATCAAGTTCAATATGAATTAGCAAGACTGTTGTCACGGTCACATAAAAACATTTGTGTAGTAGGTGATGCAGACCAAAATATATACAGTTGGCGTGGTGCAAACATAGAAAATATACTTAATTTTGGAAAAGATTACTCTGGAGCAAAAATTGTAACACTTGAAGAAAACTATAGGTCAACACAAACAATATTGTCAGTTGCAAATACCGTTATTAAAAAAAATATAAACCGCAATGACAAGAACTTGTTTACAAAAAACCAAAGCGGAGAAGCTGTTACTATATATGAGGCATACAACGAGGCTGATGAAGCGCGTTTTGTTGCAAGAAAAAGCCTAGAGCTTATTAATGATGGAGTTTCTGCATCTAATATTGGCGTACTTTATCGTGCAAACTTTCAGTCACGAGTACTTGAAGAGGCTATGTTGTCTATTGGGACACCACACCAAGTCCTTGGTGTGAGATTTTTTGAAAGAAAAGAAATTAAAGATATTGTTTCATTTATACGCGCTTCTTTAAACCCAGATAGCTTAACGGATGTCAAAAGAATAATAAACACACCTAAAAGAGGTATTGGAAAAGTAACCATAGCAAAAATTTTCTCAAACAAAAAAGACGAGTTGAGTCCCAGAATTAGGGCTTCTGTGGATGATTTTTACAACACACTTGGCAGAATAAAAATTGAGTGTCAAAAAACAACCGTTTCAAATCTTATTAAGTTCACATTGAGTTTTTCGGGGTATGAAAAAATGCTAAAAGAAGGCTCAGATGATGATTTAGAGCGGCTTGAAAATGTGAGAGAGTTAGTAACTCTTGCAAGAAAATATGATAAATTAGACAAGGAAACAGGCATTGAGACTTTTCTTACTGATGTTGCACTTCTTCAAGATCAAGACTCTCTTGAGGTGAGTTCAGATTGCGTAAAACTTATGACAGTGCACGCAGCAAAAGGACTTGAGTTTGATTATGTTTTTGTTGTTGGCTTAGAACAGGATTTATTTCCACATATTGGATATAAAACCACTAATGATAGAGAGAGGGCGGAGGAGGAACGGCGGTTATTTTATGTGGCCATTACTCGTGCAAGAAAAAAACTATTTTTAACCCACGCCTCTGTGCGAACAATTTTTGGGTCGCAAAAACTAAACACACCATCTGAATTTTTTGTAGATATTGAAGATGATTTAATAGAAAAAGAAGAAAACACCACTAAAGACACAGACCTTCTTGATACTACTTATATTTTTTAAAAATTTTGCTTTAATATTTTATGCAAAACACCACTGAGTTGCAGAATACTTTGCCTTAATTTACAAAAAGATATTAAATATATGAAGATTAAAGCAAAAAAATCACTGGGGCAACATTTTTTAAACTCAGAGGGTGTTGTATCTGACATTGTAAGTGCGGCGTCTATTTCAAAAACAGATACTATTGTTGAAATAGGGCCTGGAAGGGGTGTGTTGACTGAAAAACTTCTTATTTCTGCAAAGTGTGTTGTTGCAATAGAAAAAGATAGTCGCCTTGTTTTTTTTCTACAAGAAAAATTTGCCAAAGATATAAAAAGAGGGAGATTTGTACTCATAAATGAAGATATTTTAAAATTTAATCCAAGCAACCATAAAGTATTAGCTACTGGATATAAACTGGTTGCAAATATTCCCTATTATATAACTGGAAAAATATTAAGGCTTTTTCTTGAAAACGATAGTCGCCCACAAAAAATGGTGTTGTTGGTACAAAAAGAAGTTGCTAATAGAATTGTCGCGGACGACCAAAAAGAAAGCATGTTATCTATGAGCGTCAAAACATATGGTACTCCATTATTTATTAGAGAGGTTTCCGCGAGTTGTTTTACACCACAACCAAAAGTTGATTCTGCTGTTCTTGCAATAGAAAATATATCAGGAATTGTTTTTTCTGAGATTAATAAAGATGTTTTTTTTAATATTTTAAAAACTGGATTCTCTCAAAAACGCAAACAGTTAAAAAATAATTTACTGAAAATAAAAAACGAAGAAAAAATTGTTGTGGCTTTTTCTGTGTGCAATATACCAAAAAATACTCGCGCGGAGGACCTAACCATGAAAGACTGGCTATGTTTAGCAAAAAAACTATAAGTTATTAACATTATTTTTTTTAATTTTTATCTACATAGCACTATGGTGTGTTATACTTATATTACATTTATTAAATATATAATTATCTCAAAAAATACTGTTGTAGTGTGTTTTTTGTAAAAATATGAGGCTTATAGTTTTTACTACATTTTTTGCTTTTGTTTTTATTGTTGGAACATATTTTGTGTTTCCTGGTGTTCGTGTGTCTGGTAGTTTTATGACATTTGAACGCGATGAAAATATTAATATCATTCACAGCAACCACAAAGACATGGACGGAGATGGTCTTTATGATTGGGAGGAGTTATTGTGGAGAACAAATCCTGAAAAAAAAGATAGTAATAATGACGGAATATCTGACAAGGATGCTGTTATTATTCAACAAACAAAAAATAAAGTGGATATAACCCTTGATTCAAGCCATACCACCAACACCGACTCATCAATAAATACTGTTTACACAAACACGTTTACAGATGAAGTAGTAAATACTTTTCTTTCTCAGCAAAAAAATAATATTTCTGAAAACACAAGTAAAAGCATTAAGAAAGATATTACCTCATTACTAAATAACGAAATAGATCTTGCTGGTATTACTCGGACAGGTAATAATAAATACACAATAGTAGACTTGCTATTAACAACCAGTACCAGAGAAAATATAAAAATATATAAAAGCAATCTTGTTAATATATTTAATGATTTCAAAAACCTACACACTGAAAAAGATCTCGTTATTATACAAAACTTTGTTAATCGTAAGACAGATTACGGGTTGATACAAGAACGCGCAAATGCATACAAAGGACTCTCAAATACTCTTTTAAATATAAAAGTCCCTTCAAAAATATCACTAGAGCACATTAATATGGTGAATGCATACTATGGTATATCTGTATCTCTAACCAATATTGGAATGTTGTTTGAAGATCCTTTTCGTAGTATTATTGGATTTGAACAACTACAACACCATTTAAAAATGTTTTATTCTAGCACTAATGAGATAGGTGTTTTTTTACAAAAAAATACTATAATTGATTGATTATTTTATTAAAAATGTTTATTCATAAAAAACAATTAAAATTTCAGACACTAAAAATATTAATATTTTTAGTGTTGTCTGTTTTTTTATTGTTTAATGCTTCACAGACAAAAATAACATATGGTGTTGTTTTTGTTCCAACTTATGACGGAATAGATCACGCTACTGCTGATATTCCGAACTTAATAGAAACAATAACACATGTGGCAAAAGAAATAATAGGTGATGTTGCTGCATATGCCGTATCGCAAGAATTACAAAATATATTAATACAAGAGGTTGTAAATAGAATTAAAAACCTTGATGGTGTCGCAGCTTTTATAACAAACCTTGAGAGCCACTTGCAGTCATTTGAGACACTTACCACTGAAGGCTTTGCTAGTGAGTTTATTGATATTAATACTTGTGATTTTTCACCAACATTTAATACGGATCTTTCAAATTCAATTAGGTTAAATACTCGCGAGAATTACACAGAAAAATTTAGAGTTTCCTTGGACTGTAGTGCTTTTGAGGACTCTATACCGAGTGGAAACACGCAGGATTTTGCAAGAGACATAAGAAATGGTGGCTGGGAGGCATGGCAAGAAGCTTTTTCTAGTCCAGCAAATGACCCATATGGAGTAATAATGCTTGCTCAAGCAGAACAACAACAACGCGTTGTTGACGCACAAAACAGAGCAGAACAAGAGGCTGCCTGGGGCAGTGGTTTCCGCTCTCTAAAAGATGCTGATACTGGGATTGTTTTAACCCCAGGTTCTACAATAAAAAACCAACTTGATGATGCAATCGGAAGTGTTTGGGATAGAATAACAAATGCTGATGAACTTTCAGAAATTGTCGTTTCAGCATTGTCTGCATATGTTAGAGATACACTAAGTGGATTATAATATTATATGAGTTATTTAAAAATAAAAAAAACAACCTATGTAGCCTTTCTTTTTTCCGCAGTTTTGTTGATAATATTTTCTCCTTGGGGCATTAATGTTGTCAATGCCCTCTTTGGTAAGTTTGCTGATGCAACTCTTGGGAACCTTATTGAGGGTTTGGGATATCTACTTTATTCATTTGCTGGTTTATTTACACAACTCGCAGCTTTTATTTTAAATGCAAGCATAGAAACTTCTATAGATAGTGCTAATTTCAACATACCAGCAATAGAAAGTGCATGGGGTGTTGTTCGTGATTTTGCAAATATAATATTTATTTTTATTTTACTTTACATTGGAATATCAACAATGCTTAATAAAATAGATTATAAAAAACTTCTTGTTCGGTTAATAATAGTAGCTCTTCTTATAAATTTTAGTTTATTCTTTACAAGAGTTATTATTGACACTTCCAACATACTTGCATGGCAGTTTTATGATGCTGCATCAGCAATAACCATTGACGGGGTAGAGGAAAGAGATCTTGGTATGGTTTTTACGCAAGGACTAAAGCTTTCTTCTATGTTTGGTGAACCAGGCACTGACCCTGATGAACTAGCTGGGAAAAATCATAAAATTGCCATAGCATATGTATTTGGTGCTATTGCTTTGCTTATTGCAGCTTTTGTTTTTTTTGCTGGAGCAATTATGTTTGTAATTAGAACTGTTGTGCTTAATTTTCTTATAATTTTAGCACCCCTAGCGTTTGTGGCTTGGATTTTACCAAACCTTCAATCAAAAGCAAAGCAGTGGTGGGATGCTCTTCTTGGTCAAGCTTTTTTTGCTCCAGCATTTTTGTTTTTAGCATATGTTGTGTCAGAAATTATACGCTTAGGAGCTTTTACAAGCACGGATGACACTGAGTTTAGAAGTGCCTTATTAAATCCAATTGATAATTCAGAGATAGTGTTAACCTTTCTTCTTGTTATTGGTTTTATTTTAGCATCACTTATAATAGCAAAAGAGCTTGCTGGTGAGGTTGCTATTGCTTCAATAGGTTATGCAAAAAGGGCTACAGGAGCCGTTAGTGGTGTTGGTGGTTATGCAGGTAGGAGAGTTTTAGGTGGTACCTCTCGGAGTATTAGAAATTCAGGCTGGATAAAACAACAGGCAGCAAAAGGTGGTGCTGCGGGAATCTTTGGCAGAGGTGCAGAAAGACTTGCTAATTATGGAGCTACGGCAAGTTATGAC
>CAYRGE010000019.1:0-9950 GCA_964423985.1 uncultured Candidatus Saccharibacteria bacterium
GTTAAATCACAGACACAGAAAGTGTCTTAGTTGGCTTATTCCTTACGAAGTATTTGATAAACTAATGAATAAGTGTTCGGTTATAGGTTAGAAAGTAGGATAATAATTGTAAATATGTTAGTAATTAGATTTCAAAATAAGCAACCTTGCGTAGATACTTGTCTTTGAGCAAAAAAAGAGGTATACTATATTTTGATATAATATATCGCGGGGTGGAGGAGGGGTACCTCAGGAGGCTCATAACCTCCAGACGCCGGTTCGAGTCCGGCCCCCGCAACAATTTTTTGCAGATAATAACCAATAAAGACAATATAAATAAAATAAAAAGCCGATGTAGCTCAGTTGGTTAGAGCACAGCACTCATAAAGCTGAGGTCACAGGTTCAATTCCTGTCATCGGCACCAAACAATCTTGTCTTGGTGGAATTTAAATAAACACAAAAACAACTGCTTGTTGATGGCAATATTTGTTGTTCACCGTAGTGTCTCATAAACAAAGAAAGTATAATAATAAGCGAAACACACAATAATAGCGATAATTTTTGCGATAATCAGCAAAGAAACCACAAGTGTGTGTATTTTTATTAAATAGATAAATTGCAAAAAAGACTGAGGTGTGATTATGCCCCAAACATGGGCGTATGGTTGACAATATAGTCAATATAATATAAAATTCCTTCTGGGTTAGTTGTTCTTTATGAATTTTTTAACAGGGAGGGAGTATGTTTAAGTCGCTAGTAGTTCTTGCAATCGTTGTAAAAGTAACAATGATAGCATCTATTGTTGCTTTTGCAACAATAGTAAGCTTTAGTTATTAAGCACAAAAACAGCCAAACTAGTATAGTTTGGCTGTTCATTTACATGGTGAGTTGGTATGTAAATAGATGTGTGGTAATCTTGAATATAGTTTGTTTTATTGAAAATTTAATAGTAGATGCAAGAGTTAATAATAATATCTCTGCGGCCGTAGCTCAATTGGTTAGAGCACCCGCCTGTCACGCGGGAGGTTGAGGGTTCGAGTCCCTTCGGCCGCGCAAAAAACATAGCACAGGTAAATTATTTTTTAAGACATAGAATATAGAACAAATATTCTTGTACTTATTACAAAAACACAATACAGAGAGTGTGATATACTTTTACAATAAGGAATGATTGTAAACAGGGTTTTTGTTTTGCCCGGGTAGCTCAGTGGTAGAGCACTTCCATGGTAAGGAAGGGGTCGGGAGTTCAATCCTCCCCCCGGGCTCTAGTATTCTTGTTTTTTATGGTAAGACTTTTTGTTTAGTGTTTTGTGTTTGTTTGTAATAAATAAATGGCTGTTGTTAGCAATGTCATAAAATAGCTTGTTTTACCAGAGCCGACTTAGCTCAGTTGGTAGAGCAACCGCTTCGTAAGCGGTAGGTCCGGAGTTCGATTCTCCGAGTTGGCTCTGGCATAGTAAGTGTTATATATTCTATAAAGACATAGTGCAATAAACCAAAGCTAAATATAAACATTTTTGGTGATATGAAAGAAAGAATTAAATACATTGAACAACAAATGGCCAGTCCTGATTTTTGGGCAGATAAACCTAAGGCACAAAAACTAATCAAAGAATTAACAGAACTCAAGGAAGAGATTGCTGGTAAAAATAAATATGATAAAAGTGGAGCAACAATAACTATTCTTGCTGGTGCTGGAGGGCTTGATGCGGAGGATTTTGCACAAATGTTGCATGGAATGTATGATGCCTATGCCCAAAATAAGGGTTGGTTAACTTACTTGCTACACAAAAATGAAAACAACCACGGAGGATATCGCAATATAACCTTTGATGTTAAAGGAAATGGAGCCTATGGTATACTAAAACAAGAATCAGGTGTGCATAGGTTGGTTAGGTTGTCGCCATTTAATTCTAAAAAACAAAGACACACCTCGTTTGTAATGGTTGACATAATACCAATATTTGAAAAAAGTAGCGAGGTTGAGATTGAGCAAAATGATGTAAGGGTTGAGTTCGCTAAGTCATCAGGACCTGGTGGGCAGAATGTAAATAAACGAGAAACTGCGGTGCGTGTTGTACACATACCCACCAACATGTCTGTTCGTGTTGACTCAGAGCGCACACAAATGCACAATAGAAGAAAGGCAATGAGTATTTTAGAAAGTAGATTGTATTGCAAAAAAGAAGAAGATAGGAAAAAAGAAGCTAGTGGTTTGTCTATAAGCAAAAGTGTTGAAGTTGAGTGGGGGAATCAAATTAGATCATATGTATTGCATCCATATAAAATGATTAAAGACCATCGCACAAACATTGAAACAGCAGATACAGAGGCTGTTCTAAAAGACGGCAAGCTAGATGAGTTTATAGAAGCAGAAAAAGGTTTCTTAGCGGACATAGAGCGAGAGCAGAGCTAAGCTGGAAAGATATGAGTACTAGCCGAGCCGAGGAATTGACATAAGGGCTAGTATTTAACGCCTTTATTACTAATATTCTATATAATTTAATTGCACTATTTTTTATTTATGATTTATTTTGATAAAGTTTCAAAAATATACCCAGATGATTATAAGGCATTAGAAGATATTACATTTTCTGTTGAGCCAAAAGAATTTGTTTCTATTGTTGGACACTCTGGGGCAGGGAAGACAACGCTTTTAAAAATACTTCTTACTGAAGATAAACCAACAGCTGGAAGTGTTTTTTTTGAATCAACAAATATTCATTCATTAAAAAATTCCGAACTACCATCATATAGACAGCGAATAGGAATTATTTTTCAAGACCTTCGTCTTTTGCCAAATAAAACAGCATATGAAAATATTTCTTTTGCAATGGAGGCTGCTGGAAAAAAAGATAAAGAAATCACAGCTGATGTGCCACATGTGCTTGACCTTGTTGATCTTGTACACAAGGCACAAAGTTTTCCGCATGAGTTATCTGGAGGAGAAAAACAGCGCATTGCAATAGCGCGTGCTATTATTAATCAGCCAGATATCTTGATTGCTGACGAGCCAACAGGTAATCTTGACCCAGTTAATACCTATGAAATAGTTCAAATTTTAAAACGCATCAACGACTTAGGTACAACTGTTATTTTAACTACACACAATAAAGGAATAATTGATTCACTTAAAAAAAGAGTAGTTACAATGGAAAATGGTAGAATAACAAAAGATGATAGGTTTGGACGCTATGTGTTATAGTATTGTAAACTTTTTATTATAGGGTTTTAAGTCGTATTTGTATATATTAAAATAAAATGATTTGGTCAAACATAAATAGAATAATTAAGGGAGGGTTTTTAAATTTTTGGCGAAATGGAGTAATTTCTCTCTCATCAATTCTTATTATGGTTATTGCACTTTTTATGATTGGGTCAACAATCTTGATTTCTGTATTTCTAAACTCAGCCCTTGAAAACTTACGCGAGAGAGTTGATGTCAATGTATACATAACACAAGGAGTGGATGAAGAAGATGTTTTAGCGATGAAGAAAAAACTAGAACTTCTTCCAGAAGTAGATTTTGTTGAATTTATCTCAGAAGAGCAAGTATTAAAAGGGTTTATAGAAAGACACAGTGATGACCAATTAACATCGCAAGCCCTTGAAGAGGTTGGCGACAATCCATTTGGAGCCATATTAAACATTAAAGCAAAAGACCCTAGTCAATATGGCAGTATAGAAAATTTTTTGTCTACAGAGGAGGGTTTATTGTCTAAAGCTGGGTACACAATAATAGATAATACAAACTATCAAAGAAATAAAACCGCAATTGATCGTTTATCGCAGTTTATTGATGGCATACAAAAAACAGGAATTATTGCAACCACGACACTCATTGCGATATCAGTTTTAATTACTTTTAACACCATTAGGCTTGCAATTTATACTACACGAGAAGAAATTACGGTAATGCGTCTTGTTGGTGCCCGCAATTATTATATTCGTGGACCATTTATAGTTGAAGGTATTTTGTATGGAGTCATATCTGCGCTTATTGCAATTGCTCTTTTTTATCCAATTACTATATGGATTAGAAACAGCACGAAAGGGGTCTATGATGGAATAAACTTATTCCAGTATTATGTTTCTAATTTTGCAGAAATATTCTTAATATTAATGGCGTCTGGTGTTCTGTTGGGAGCTATTTCAAGCTATTTAGCAGTAAGAAGATATTTAAAGAAATAATTAAAAAACCAATGGCAGTAAAAACAGAACGAAAATATATTTTTGTGGTGGGTGGTGTTATTTCGGGGGTTGGTAAGGGTATAACCACTTCATCTGTAGCAAAAATACTACAGTCACGCGGAATTAGTGTTACAGCCATCAAAGCTGATCCATATTTAAATGTTGACGCAGGAACAATGAATCCAACAGAACATGGAGAAGTGTTTGTTCTTGATGACGGAAATGAAACAGATCAAGATATGGGGAATTACGAGCGTTTTTTAGACACCACTCTTTCAAGGTTAAACTATATGACATCTGGTTGTGTATATCAAGAAGTAATAAAAAAAGAGCGAAATCTTGAATACAAAGGAAAGTGTGTGCAAATTGTTCCATATGTTCCATATGAAATTATTAGGAGAATAGAGCGAGCGGCAGAAAAATCTGACGCAAAAGTAACCATCATTGAGGTTGGTGGAACAGCAGGTGAGTACGAAAATGTTTTATTTCTTGAAGCAATCCGCCTAATGAAAACAAAAAAACCAGAAGATATTGCGGTTGTAATGGTAACTTACTTGCCAGTTCCCTCAAAAGTTGGCGAGATGAAGACAAAACCAACCCAGCATGCTGTGCGGGCTTTAAATAGTACTGGTATACAACCAGATATTATTATTGCGCGAAGTGAAAAGCCACTTGATAAAAAACGCAAAGAAAAAATTGCTACATTTTGCAATATCAATATAAAAAATGTTATTTCAGCCCCAGATGTAGAAAGTATTTACGATGTACCTCTTAACTTTGAAAAAGACAAACTCAGCGACACTCTTTTGGGTTTTTTAAAAATCGAAAAGAAATATGATACAGCCAACCTTAAGGAGTGGAAAATTTTTGTGACAAAAACAAAGTCTGTAAAAAAAGAAATAAACATTGCTGTTGTGGGAAAATATTTCAATACCGGAGACTTTGTTTTGTCAGATTCATATTTATCAATTATTGAAGCAGTGAAATATTCTGCATATAGTCAAAATAGAAAACCAGTCATCCATTGGTTAAGTGCAAGTGAATTTAGTGACAATAAAAAAAACCTTCAGAAACTTAAAAAATTTGATGGCATTATTGTTCCAGGAGGATTTGGTGAGCGCGCAATTGAAGGAAAATTAAATGTGATTAGGTTTGTGCGAGAGCATAAAATTCCTTGTTTAGGTATTTGCTATGGAATGCAGTTGATGGTAGTTGAATTTGCTAGAAATATGGCAATGCTTACAGATGCTAACACTACAGAAGTTGATAAAAAAACTCCATATGCTGTTGTGGACATTATGCTTGAGCAAGAGAAAAAACTTGAAAATAAAAACTATGGTGGAAGTATGCGACTTGGCGCACATAAGGCAAAACTTAAAAATGAAACAATTGCCAGAAAAATATATGGCAGGGAGGAGATATCTGAACGACATCGCCATAGATATGAAGTTAATTCAGAGTATATTGAAGTGCTAGAAAAAAAGGGTTTAATTTTTTCAGGAGTATCACCCAATGGAATGTTTATGGAGATTATGGAACTTTCAAAAAAAGAACATCCATTCTTTTTTGGCACACAGTTTCACCCAGAGTTTTTAGCAAGACCTCTTAATCCACATCCAGTTTTTACGGAGTTTGTAAAAATTGCAAAGAGCTATAAAAAAGAGTAGCCTTTGTTTATAAAACATAAATACAATAAAATTGCCGGGTCGTCTAATGGTAGGACACTGGTTTCTGGCACCAGTAATCGGGGTTCGAGTCCCTGCCCGGCAGCTATAAACAACCTTAACGACAACCGCGAAGCGTTATCTGTCCTCTCAATAACAGATAGCCTTCAGTAATTACAGACAACTGATTGTTGTAACTGAACAAATATTCTCTTTGACAAACAACCGCTCTCAATGACAGATAGTGTTCACAATGACGGACAATTACGGTATCTGATATTTACCTGCAGACTCTCTTAAGATATGGAATGCAATTGCATTACTATTGAGTTTTTTACCTACAAAATGGGCTAAACTACGCATATATGTTCCACTTAAACACTCAACACGAACAGTGATAAGTCGGAATTTGCGTTTAGGGTGTTTTTGTAATTCTTTTTTCCACGACTTAATAATCTTTTTTTGTCTAAAATCTCCAGACACCTTGTTTATTCGTTTATTAATTACAGAAAAAAGTTCTAAAGCGTTCGTTTGTTCTGTTTTTATGTAGTCAATCTTATTTATATAACCCTTTGTGTTTGGAATTTTAATTTCAGATATCCTTCCCTCTTTTGCCCACTGAAAAAGTGGCTTTCCAGATACTGGTTTTGATGAAAAAGGAGGATATGGAACATTGAATTTACCGACAAAAGATTTTAAGACATTGAGTAAATTTGAATTGTCTTGAAGCTCTGTTTTTTGCGTATCTAGTTTTTTAATCTTGGGCACAGCCTTGTTTTCAATATTTGTTGTATTTGTAACCTTGCCAAGTATGTCATATGAATCGGTTTCTACTCCTAAAAGAATACTCACAATATACACTTTTGGTAATGAAAGATATTTTTCACGATTTTTATTTGCATCTCCAACAAGCAACAGAAGTAAACCTTCTGCCATGGGGTCTAGTCGTCCCGCATAACCAATAGTAGAGTCTTTGTACTCTGTCGTTGTTTCTCTGAGTTGTTTTATGCAATCAAGCGGAGTTTCTCCTATTTTTTTATATACACAAATTACCTTGTTCATATTTGATGTTCTTTATTTTGTATTATAAAGATATTTATTGCATAACTCTATAACACAAGGCGTAAAAGCAGAAATTCGTAATTTACAACACCACAATAATACCGTGCTATAATCTACATATGATAACAGAAGAATTTAATTCTGCTTATAAAAAACTCAATCCGGAGCAAAAAAAAGCGGTTGATACGGTGGAGGGTCCAGTTATTGTTATAGCAGGACCAGGGACTGGAAAGACACAGATTTTGGGGCTTAGGATTGCTAATATTTTAATAAAGACAGATACAAGTCCTGAAAATATTCTAGCATTAACTTTTACAAATGCTGGTGTGGTTGCAATCAGGAAGCGGCTATTTGAAATAATAGGCGTTACAGCATACAGGGTAAATATTTTTACTTTTCATAGTTTTTGTGAAGATATTATTAGAAGTAACCCAGACGATTTTCAGGGTATTTTAAGTTCTCAAATTGCATCTGATGTTGAGCAACTAGAAATAGTAGAAGAAATTATAAAAGAAGGAGAATATAAAATATTAAAACCATGGGGAGATAAAAACTATTATGTTGGTAAAATAATTTCTGCAATAAGTGAATTAAAGAAAGATAATAAGGATATAAATGGCTTTGCTATTGATATTAAAAAACAAGAAGAAGAGCTTTATAATATTGAAGACCTTTATCACAACAAAGGAGCACACAAGGGAAAGATGAAGGGGAAGTACAAGAAAGAGGAAAAAGACATAGAAAGAAAAAAAGAACTACTAAGGGCGTATGAGGCATATAAAGACAAGTTGAGAGAAAAAAAACTATACGACTACGATGATGTTGTTCTGGAAACAATAAGTGTGATGCAGTCAAATAAAGATCTGCTGTTAATTTTGCAAGAGCAATATCAATATATATTAGTTGACGAACATCAAGACACTAATGATTCTCAAAATATACTGCTAGAATTATTGACAAGTTTTTTTGAAAGACCAAATTTGTTTATTGTTGGCGATGAAAAACAAGCAATTTACAGATTTCAAGGGGCGTCTTTGCGTAACTTTTATCATTTTAAGGATAATCTTAAGGATATAGTTAGTATAAAATTAAAAAACAATTATCGCTCTGCTCAAGATGTTTTAGATATGGCACATAGTTTAATACAAGAAGATAAACTTACCTCTAAAACAAACACAAAAGGCAGGATTAGGGTTTTGCAACTCGCTGACGCTGAACAAGAAGTCTCGTTTATTGCCGAAGACATAAAAGAGAGAATAAAACAAGGGGTTGAACCTAGTGAAATAGCTGTTTTCTATAGAGAGAATAAGGAAATTTTAGACATTGTAGATGTTTTTGAAAAAACTGGAATACCGTTTGTTATAGAGTCAAAACAAGATATTTTATCCGATCCAGATATTAAAAGAATTCTACTTTTAATAGAGGCTATTAGTGATTTTGGCAATGATGAAAAGCTTTTTAAGGCGCTACATATAGATTTTTTGAATATAGATGCTTTTGAAATATACAAAATAGTAGAAAAAAGCAGAAAAGAAAAAAAGTCTATGTATGAGTGCTTGGACGCGGAGCTATATTCTAAACTGGAAGGGTGGAAAAAAAGTGCACAGAATTCCAGCGTAGCTAGTTTTTTTGAAAAAATAGTAAAAGAATCGGGATATTTGAAATACGCTCTGTATTCAAAAGACAGAATGAGTAAATTAAATAGACTTTTTGACGAAATAAAAACCTTTCAAGGTGACTTGGTTGAGTTTTTAGCACACCTAGAGGTTCTTAAAAAATATAATCTACAAATAAAAAACACGCAATGCAAGAATGATGGCGTAAAACTTATGACAGCACACGGATCAAAAGGGCTAGAATTTACGGAAGTATATATAAAAGGAGTTAAAGATAAAAAATGGGGTAATAAAACACAAAGGAGTAGTTTTAAGTTAAAAGAAAAAATACAAGACAATGAAGATGAAAGACGACTTTTTTTCGTCGCATTAACAAGAGCAAAAAAAAGACTAACAATAACATATCACGAAGAACCATCGCAGTTTTTAGCAGAACTAGATCAGTCGCTTTTAGAGAAAAAAAACATTGAAACCGTAAGGTCTCTTAGGTTTGGTGACAAAAAAACAACAATCAAAACAATAGATAAAAAGTATTTGAATAGTTTGTTTCTAGAAAAAGGGTTAAATGCCACTGCATTAAACAACTATCTTGATTGTCCGTGGAAATATTATTTTCGCAATCTAATTATGATTCCAAGTGTAATGAATAAGTCACTGGTTTATGGAAATGTAATCCATAAAACACTGGAGAATTTTTTTGAAAAAATAAAAAAAGAGGAAAAAGTAAATAAGGACTGGCTTTTGGAAAATTTTAGCACTAATTTGTCTAATAGTCTTATTGGCAAAAATGACCACAGGGAGGCTTCTGAAAAAGGATTAAATTCTTTAAGTGGTTATTTTGATGAATACAACAAGAGTTGGAAGTCAAGTATATTAAATGAATTTAAAGTAAAAGGAGTTTTACTTGATAATATTTTACTGTCAGGAAAGTTAGATAAAATAGAAATAAACGGAGATTGTGTTAATGTTGTTGACTATAAAACAGGTAAAATAAGAACACGAAATGACATTGAGGGAAAAACAAAAACTTCAAAAGGAAACTACAAAAGACAACTTGTGTTTTATAAGGTTCTTCTAAATAGATTTGATGACGGTAGATATAGTATGGAAACAGGGGATATAGACTTTATTGATCCAGATGAAAAAGGAAAATACCATAAAGAGAGATTTTTAATAGAGAAAGACGAGGTGGCAGAATTAGAAAAAACCATTAAGAATGTTGCGGAGGAGATATTGGCACTATCATTTTGGAATAAGAAGTGCGATGATAAAAAATGCGAATATTGTGAATTACGGAAAATGATAGGAGAATAGGTATTAATCATTGAAACGATAACCCCGTCTTTGCGAGAAGTGTAGCGATAGCGGAACGACGAAGCAAACCAGAGTTCCACCACCACCTCTATCAAACCACCAACCTCAACTTATCCCCAACAA
>CAYRGE010000020.1:0-9799 GCA_964423985.1 uncultured Candidatus Saccharibacteria bacterium
TGTCATTGCTAGGTACGAAGCAATCCAGAGCTGTTGTTTCGGATTTAAAGTTTCGCACTATTTGCTTCGTTGCTCTACTTCATTACACTTCTCGCAAAGACGGGGTATAATGTCATTTTGTTTAACTTCTCGCAAAGACGCAGGGGTTAAACAGGGCACTGTCGCTCCTTGTTTTTGTATATATTTTTAAAATAAAGCCTTTATGTTTTTATTCATAAAGGCTTTATGTGGGGACTTGGTGCTATTTTCTTCTTTTTGTTTATCGCACGCTAATCCAATGCTCTGCCCATCCTTCAGGAATAGGGCGAACAGAAATAATACCTCCATTAAACCGGCTTGCCTGTAATTTAAGCAATTTATTGTAATTTTTGGGCGTAATACTACTGTTTGCAATGCCCACTAGTTCTGGGTATTGTGCAAGTAAATATGCTCTACAACCGTGTTGTATGAGTGGATGCTCACATAACGCTGGGTTTTTGTGTGCCATAAAGTCTATTAGAATGCACACAGCTTTTTTGTGTTTATGTGTATGGTAATAACTGGTCGCTAACCCGAACAAATCACTGATACAAAAATATTTTTCCATTTTTTAACCCCCATCGGTTTTTTATGAAGGGACAGAGAGTATCTGTACCGTAATCTTGTTTAAAGAACATTTCTTTAAATATACTTTTATATATGTTAAATGCAAGTTTTTGTGCTCAAAAACAAACACCATTTAGTTTGTAAACATACTAGAATTTTACTACTGTTTAGTATATTATATATGATAAGTAATAAAATACCGCTTAAATATTTCTAATATTATTGCGGGGCGTAGTGTAATTGGTAGCACGAGTCCTTTGGGAGGATTTAGTTCGAGTTCGAGTCTCGGCGCCCCGACTAGATCTGTATCACTAAAACTAGACACCTGTACAAGAAACTGAACAAGCACCAGAAGAACCTAAAAAATCTTTTATTGTGAGAGTAATAGACTTCTTTAAATCCATATTCCAGATTTTTTAAGAATAAGAAAATAAAGAGATTTGTTTATGACTAAACCAAAGATGGTTGTTTTGTCGTTGTAAACTTTATCTGTCATTTCTGGTGGTTGTTTGTCAAAACAAGCGGTTTTTGTCATCTTTAGCTCCGTTTGTTGTTGCGAACCATAGTTTGTTAAAGAGAGTATTTGTTTGTCATCACTAGCAGTTATCTGTCATTGCTAGGTACGAAGCAATCCAGAGCTGTTGTTTCGGATTTAAAGTTTCGTACTATTTGCTTCGTCGTCCCGCTACCGCTACACTTCTCGCAAAGACGGGGGACGGATTGTTGGTGAACTTTTACACACTAGACATATTGCTGTGAGGGGGTATAATTTATGTTAATAATAGTTTTTGAAATTAAAATGAACAAATATAATTTAACAGCGTTTTATTTTTGTTAGCAAAAAATATGAGCCTTACAGTACAAAAAATTTTAGTCGCAGAAAGTGATAGTGCGTTGCGTGGTGTTTTAGTTGAGCAACTTAGAGGCAGTGGATATGAAACAGAGGAGGCGGATAGTGGTGTTGTGGCGCTTCAAAAAATAACATCAATGAAGCTAGATTTGGTAATTCTCGGTGCATTAATGACGAGCGAGAATGGCGCATTGGTTCTAGAAGAAATGAATAAGAGTCCAGACCTTGTACATATTCCTGTAATTGTAGTAGCCAGCTATAGTCAGTCAGATGAAATAAAAAGATTTAAACATCTTGGCGTAAAAGATTTTATAGTAAAAGAAACCTTTGAACCAAGCGACATTATTGAGAAAGCAAAAAAAGTTATTCTTGATAACACAAAAAACCCAGAACCATCTATGAGCAAGAACGACAATGTTGATGAGCTAAAGAAAAAAACCACTCAACAAGGAGGTGAAAAGAAGGTCTTAGTCGTTGAGGACGACAAATTTTTAAGAGAGTTGTTTATAAAAAAACTATACAACGAAGGCTTTGATGTTAAAAACACCACCAATGCAACTGCCACTTTTGAGATACTAGAGAGTGAATGGAAGCCAGAAATAATATTACTGGATATTATTTTGCAAGGAGAAGATGGTTTTAGTATTCTTGGAAAACTTAAACAAGACAGTCGCTTAGCAACGATTCCAGTTATAGTTCTTTCAAATCTTGGACAAAAAGAAGATATAGACAAAGCAATGAGTCTTGGTGCTGTTGATTTTATGATAAAGGCAAACTTCACGCTTGAAGAGATTGTTGAAAGAGTAAGGAAAGAGATAGGGTAGTTTTTATTAGTAATGTAGGGCGAGGGCAGTGTCAAACTGGAAAAACCAAACATTACCAAGTCAGGGAATGAGTGCTGAATTAATGCTTGGTGTATTTAGGGATAATAATTATTAATTTGTATTTTAAATATGTTAGATAACTTTTTTGCAAGTAGTGTGTGGGAGTATAGCATTTTAAGCAATACTGTGTATGAAATTACAATTGCTTTCTGTGTTTTTTTGGTTGCTTTTTTTATACTCAAGATATTTCAAATGGTGCTTTTTGGTTTTTTAAGTAGGCTTGCAAAAAAAACCAAAACAGACATTGACGATACACTTATTAAAATTGTATCAACACTTAGGCCACCATTCTATTTGTTTGTGGCTTTCTTTGTAGCTGTGCAATTTTTAACATTGTTGAGTATTGTTAATACAATAATAAATGCAGTGCTGATTGTCTGGATTACAGTGCAGGTTGTTGTTGCGACTCAGATTTTAATTGACTATATTGCTCAAAAATACACAAAAGATGAAGATAATCTGAGTACGCAGTCTGCTATTGATACACTTAAGCTAATAGTAAAAGGTGTTTTGTGGATGGGGGCAATACTTACCATATTATCCAATCTTGGTGTTAATATAACTTCTTTAATAGCAGGGCTTGGTATTGGCGGTATTGCTATTGCTTTGGCTTTGCAAAACATACTTGGCGATTTGTTTAGTTCTTTTGCCATTTATTTTGATAAGCCATTTCAGCCAGGGGATTTAATTATTGTTGGGGGACACATGGGAGTTGTTAAAAAAATAGGCATTAAAACAACCAGAATACAGTCACTTCAAGGCGAGGAGATAGTTATTTCAAATAAAGAATTAACATCTGCGCACATTCAAAACTTTAAACATATGGAAGAGCGACGAGCATCCTTCTCTTTTGGTGTGGAATATGGAACCGATAATGTTCTTCTTGAAGAAATACCAGATATTGTAAAAAAAATTATAAACAGTGACGAGCATGCGCGTTTTGATCGAGCACACTTTAAGTCATTTGGAGATTCCGCACTAAACTTTGAGGTTGTGTATTATGTTGATATGAGGGACTTTGCCATATATATGGACACACAGCAAAAAATAAACCTTGGTCTTAAAAAAATATTTGAACAAAAAGGAATTGCAATGGCATTTCCAACAAGAACTATACACATACAAAAAGGGGATTAAGCAACGGTTGCACAGATTGCCACTTGTTAATCTAAGCTGTGTTTGGTGTGATAGTAACACAAGTTGGTGTTGGTCGTCATATTAACAAGCATAACAATAACAAAGCACTGTTATTGTTATGCTTGTCTACTATATTAAAAATCAAAGTTTTAATAATTACCAACAGGCTCATCACCAAGCCTTATCTTTGCTCTAAAGCATCATATTGTCACATAATATCCGTCAACTCTGTTGCAGAATAGCTTACTAGTGGTTATGTTTAGGTACCTTTAGTAAGAATATTATTTGCTGATGGTGCTAATGTTTATTTTTTCATTATTGCTCCGTGACTTGTTCGGTGGTAGTTGCTGAAAGATTTCCAGTGATTTCTTCTGGTAGAAGTTTTTCAATCTCCTTGCGATTCATAAAACCAGAATAAGGCATTCCGTTTATTATAACAACAGGAAGATTTTTTCCTCTGATGTTGTAAATTGAAATAAGAGTATTTAACGCAGATAGGTCTAGATGATAATCAAATGAATATACTCGTAGTTTAGGGTATTTTTTGCGTAAATGAGTGAGAATTGCTCCCATTTTTTCACACTCAACACAATCTCCTCTGTTTGAGTAAAAATAAAGAATAAAGACAGTCTTTGTTCCACATCTCTCATCAATTTTTTTCATCAACAAATAATCTTTTATTTGCAGCAATGTATAATATTGCTTAATATGCAAAAATTCACGCGTATCAAACAATAAACGACTTTCTCCATACTCAAGCTTAAGTGCTAGTTCATTTAACTGTTTAGACAAAACAGGTTCGTTTATTTTAGGACAGGCTGCTTCTTGAAGCAAGATATATTGAGTTTCAGAAGACAAAAGGTCTATGGTTATGCGGCTTTCAAGTGACCTAATCTCTTCTAGTCGTAGATTATTAAAAAAACCACTAATATATATAGCGGTTAAAAACACCATTGCTGTTATGATAAATACCCCGATATATTTTTTGTAATTTATTTTTTCCATTTATTCAGTGACTTATTTCCATTTTACATTTTTACCTCGAGCTACATTATATACGGACATACTAATCCAAGTAGGTGCAATTATTCCATAAAATATAAAGAATGAAGCGATGTCACGCAATGATAATAATCGCTCAAAAGAAAGGTGTCTACCTATTAATAATATTGCAAACATAAAAGCAAACATAATGGTTGCAAGAAGTGATAGGGGTTGTGTATTTATAAAAAACCAAGTAAAAGCAGGAGCTTGCCATAATATTTCAAAATTTACGCTAATCATTGTTAGGTATTTATCAAATAAGAATGTGGAAATTGAAGTAATCATATATACAGCGACATACAATACCCCAACAATAGCGAACAGTGCGCCTGGGAGCGAGAATAAGCCCAAGTGCCCGTATTTGGTGTTAAACAGCAAATATCTGTAATTATGCAAAATATTATTTAAAAAACCAGATACCCAGCGAAGTCGTTGATAATATAGTGCACGCATTGTTTTAGGTGCTATTGTGTACACAAATGCAGTATTAATATTTTCTATACGAAAATGATTTGCTCTTATGCGTAAAGCCATCTCCATATCCTCAGTATCATATCCTTGCACAAAACCACCAAGTTTTTCAAAGACCTCTTTTTTGTATAAAGAAAAAGGACCGGGTGTTACATATTGGGCATTTAGCAGTCCAAACATTTTGCGTAAAAATACACCTATTTCATACTCAACTTTTTGTATAAGTTCAATAGTGTTGTTAGGTTTATATACTTTTATAGCTGGTGTTATTGCCATTACATTAGGTTTTTTGAAATCCGCAACCATTCGTATGAGAGCGTTTTTGTCAACAAAAGAGTCTGCATCAAGACAGCCTATGACATCAGCATCGGTAATTTTAATACCAACATTTAATGCAGAATGCTTACCTCCATTTGTTTGTGTAATAACACTAACCCGTTTATTTTGCTCAAGAGAACGCGCCACGGAAAGTGTTTTGTCTGTGCTACCATCATCTACGATTATTATCTCAAGCAAGTTGCTAGGATATGACAACGACAAGAGTGAGTGTATTGTGCCAGCAAGGCTATGTTCTTCATTAAAACAAGGCACTATAATTGCTACACTAGGGAGGTTTTCTTTTGCTGTTTCTTTGTTTTTGTGGAAGTTATTTAAAAACTTCTTTTTGTTTTCAAGAAAGGTTGTAAGTAAAAAAACCTGTACATAAAGTACGCAGAAGAAGAAAATATATAAAAATATATAAGAAATTTCCATAAACCTTAGTATATAGCACTAGTCACTTGTTTACAAAAAATAAACATTGTTGTTTATTTTATTTTACTATTTAATACACAGCTGGCACTGTAAATGCAGAACATATGGCTTGAACTTCTTTTTTTAAAATAGCCTCGGTTTTCTTACAGTCTTTGTTTGTGAGTATTTTAATCATTATTTCAGCAATAATAGTAGCCTGTTCTTCTTTCATACCTCTTGTTGTCATTGCGGGAGTTCCAAAGCGGATACCTGAAGGACTGAGTGGGCTGCGTTTGTCATCAGCTATTATGTTTTTATTAACTGTTATCCCAATCTTATCTAGCGTTGTTTCTGCTTCTAGTCCAGTAACTCCCAATGAGTTGTATACATCAGCAAGGAGTAGGTGATTGTCCGTTCCTCCTCCAAGCAATCGTATTCTATGAGATAAAAAAACACACTCCATTGCTTTTGCGTTTTTTAGAATTTGTTGACCATATTCTGAAAAAGATGGCTTTAGTGCTTCACCAAATGCAACTGCTTTCGCAGCAATTGTATTCATATGAGGACCTCCTTGTAATCCTGGGAACACAGCTTTGTCTATTTTTTTTGCAATATCTTTGTCTTTGTGGGTGAGAATTAAACCACCTCGTGGACCTCTTAGTGTTTTATGTGTGGTTGAGGTCATCACATCAAAGCCATAATTGAAAGGGTTTTTCGCTACACCACCTGCAATAAGCCCCGCAATATGTGCAATATCTGCCACCGCATATGCTCTTACTTCTTTTGCAATATCAGCGAATTTTTTATAGTCTAATTCTCGTGAATAAGATGAAAAACCTGCAAGTATAATTTTGGGTTTAATTTTTAATGCTGTTTTTCTTAATTCACAATAGTCAATTTCTCCTGTATTTATGTTTTTCATTTTGTACTGAACAAAGTTAAAGACCTTGCTTATGCTTGTTGCTGGGCTTCCGTGCGTAAGATGTCCTCCGTGAGATAATTCCATACCAAGCACCGTATCACCAGGGCTCATTAGTGCAAAATACATTGCCATATTGGCGGGTGCCCCAGAATGTGGTTGTACATTTGCATATTTACAATTAAAAAGTTTACAAGCTCGATCAATAGCCAGCCGCTCTATTTCGTCAGCGAATTTTTGACCTCCATAGTATCGTTTTTCTGGATAGCCTTCAGAGTATTTGTTAGTAAACACAGAACCACTAGCCTCTCTCACTGCTTGCGATGCATAGTTTTCGCTTGGAATTAACTCAATCCCAAGCATCTCTCGTTGCTCTTCTTTTACCAGAACATCATACACACTCCTGTCAGAGTGCCTAATATGCCTGTAGTTTTGTGCTTCGTTTAAATCTTTCATTGATTCTGATATTAAGATTGTATCTAAAAACCAAACAAAAATAATTGAATAATATGATTATACTCTAACTATTGTTAAAGTTAGACAAATACAATAGTATTTGCTATGCTAAAGATACAGTGCTTTAATGACATTGTTTTATAATGGTGCTGTGTTTTTTAGATATTTTTTAAGTACACACTGCTGTTATTCTGGTATTTAAGATTTTAATTATACTTTTATTAACTTAACACATTAATGACTCTACTCTATAGGATTATACAGGAAATGTCAGTGTGTTTGTGTTTTAAAACTACAACGCTTTTGAATACATATTGTGTTGATTAGTTTAAAATAATTTTTTAAGCATAATATGGTTTTTACATGAGAATTTTTTTGTAAAAATAGTTTTACGCAGTCATTGTGGCCTGCGGTCGCACTTACACCTATTCTAGCAATTTGCGTGTTTCCTTATTTGAACATAAGTAGGAGTTCATAGTAATATTATGAGCCCATTATCTTTAGTGATTATTGTTGTTTCTGCTGGAATAATTGGAATTATATTCGGTTATTTTTTGCGATGGATTATTTCTTTGGGTAAAAGAGGCTCAGTGGAATTTGAAATAAAGCAAATGATTCTTTCTGCAAAAGAGGAAGCACAGAAAATAACAGAAGAGAGTGAAAAAAAAATAAGTATCCGCACAGAAGAAATTAAGAAGGAGGCTAAGGAAAAAGAACTTCAGTATAAAAAAACCGAAGACAGGTTGATTAAAAAAGAAGAATTACTCGACCGAAGACAGGTTGACAACGATCAAGAGGTCGAGCGACTGAAGAACAGAAGCATTGACCTTGCTAAAAAAGAGGAAGAATTAAACCAAGACATAGAAAAAGCAAAAACTGAACTTAACCGTGTTTCTGGGTTGAGTTCTGTGGAGGCAAAAGAAGAACTGTTGCAATTAATTGAAAAACAACACAAAGAGGATTTTGAGATTAGAATAAGTAAACTAGAATCATCTGATAATAAAAAACTAGATAGAAAGGCAAAAGACATTATTGCGACCACTATACAAAGAATTGCATCGTCGGTGGTGTCTGAAATTGCTACTACAACGGTGGATATTTCGTCAGACGACATAAAGGGTAAGGTTATTGGCAAAGAGGGGAGAAACATTCGTGCGTTTGAGAGAGTTACTGGAGTTGATGTGATTATTGATGATACTCCTGGCGCAATAGTGGTATCTTCTTTTGATCCAATACGCAGGCAAATTGCACAGGTTGCACTTGAAAATTTAATTACTGATGGTCGAATACAACCAGCAAGAATTGAGGAGTTTGTGGAAAAAGCACGAGTTGATGTTAACAGCATTATTAAAGACAAGGGGAATCAAGCCGCGCTTGAGTGCGGTGTGTTTAATCTTGACCCTAGAGTTAGTGCAGTGTTAGGGCGTTTGCATTTTCGCACAAGTTATGGGCAAAATGTATTACAACACTCTATTGAGATGGCTCATATTTCTGGCATACTTGCAGAGGAACTTGGTGCAGATGTTGCTGTAGCGCGTGCTGGAGCGCTTGTACACGACATAGGAAAGGCTATTGACCATGAGGTGCAAGGAACACATGTTGAAATAGGTAGACGCATACTACAAAAGTTTGGTGTTGATGAAAAAATAATAAAAGCAATGCAGTCACACCATGAAGAATATCCATATGAAACAATTGAATCAGTGATTGTGCAGATAGCAGATCAGATATCTGCTGGACGACCAGGAGCGCGTCGCGATACGGCTGAGAAATACCTTAAAAGACTTGAGGAGCTCGAGAGTATTTCAAGTTCGTTCGAAGGGGTTGAAAAAAGCTATGCGATTCAGGCTGGTAGAGAAGTGCGAATTTTTGTAACTTCAAACAAAGTGTCTGATTTAGGTGCTCAAAAAATAGCAAGAAAAATAGCACTGCGAGTAGAGCAAGAGTTAAAATATCCTGGAGAAATTAAAATTATGGTATTACGCGAGACAAGATTTATAGAGTATGCTCGATAATAGTTATTTTGTTTTAGCTATTTCAGCATCTCTGTAATCTAGTGTTGTTTTTTGCTACGGCTAAATGTTATTGTTTTTTTGTTGAAATATCATCTTTTTTTAAAACTTACTTATTTTGTTTAAGCTATTGCACAAAATACGCGGTAATATATAATTGAAAGCAGTAAAGACAGTAGGTATTTGCATCAATAAGAGGTGTTGGTGTTGGTCGGTTTTTATATTGTCTTTTATTAGTGGTTAGTATAATTTTATTTTATATGAATAAAAGTGAACTTATTGGAGTGGTGAATGGATCACTTGAAGGAACAAGAGCTCAGGCAGAGCGTGTTGTTGAAACAATATTCAGCACAATTACAGAAACACTCAAAAAAGGAGAAGATGTTTCAGTTGCAGGTTTTGGTATTTTTTCAGCAAAAGAGCGAGCAGCGAGAACTGCCCGAAACCCAAAAACAGGTGAGCCTATTCAAGTTCCAGCAATGCGTGTTGCAAAGTTTAAAGCAGCAAAAGCATTAAAGGACGCAGTGCGATAGTAAAATCACACAACCTAAAACAAAAAACACCCTAATAAATTAGGGTGTTTTTTGTTGCTAGTATTTTTACTCACCTACTTTCTAACCTCTAACCGAACACTTATTCATTAGCTTATCAAAAACTTCGTAAGGTGTATACCAATCTAAAGTTTTTCTAGGTCTTCCGTTTAATAAAC
>CAYRGE010000021.1:0-6666 GCA_964423985.1 uncultured Candidatus Saccharibacteria bacterium
TGATGACACTTGTTTTACTTGCGAGACTGTTGGTTTTTCTTTTTGAGTAAAAAGAGACGATGGCGATATTGGAGCTCCAAACACAAGAACACAGTATTTTTTTCTTAATATAAAATCCTTTATACTTGTTTTATAAACACCTTTAATGTAGATTGGAACGATTGGAGTGTTGGTATACCAAGCTAGAAATGCAATTCCTCCACGAGCCTTGTCTTGTATGTTCCCATCTGGAGATAGTCTTCCTTCAAGAAATATTTGAACACTGTGTCCTTTTTTAAGGATATCTATGTGGTGTCGCAATGATTGTTTGTAGTCTTTGTGTCCAGAATATGCTGGATACGCTCCTAATATATTAAAAAAAAGACCCCCATATAAAAGTGATTTGATTTTACCACGATCATATTCTCCTTTTTTACGAGCAACTGAATATACGGGAAATAACTTTGAAAATGGAGTGATACTGGCAGGTATCAAAATTGAGTCTAATTCACTTGTGTGATTAGATGTAAAAATAACTCCTCTCGAAAGATTTTTTATATTTTCTATTCCTTCTATTTTTAGATGCATAAAAACACTAAACCCTAAATAAATAGGTGGCCATATTATTGTTTGAATAAGGCGAGGAAGTGTTTTAAAGATATACATTTTATTTAGTTTTTGTTTTAAAAACTAGCCTCTATATGCCTTCGTCTTTTAATTCCAACACCAGTTTTTTTGCTTTTCTGGATAGCTTTGATGGTATTTTAATGTTTATTCGTATCATTAAGTCGCCTTTTTGTTTTTCGTTTAATGGAACTCCCTTGCTTTTTACGCGAAGTATTTCGCCTGGTGATACTCCTTTTGGAATACTTACAACTATTGTTTTACCTTCTAGTGTTTTTATGGAAAAATCTCCACCAAGCAAAGCATCAGAAAGCTTTATGTCTAAATCCATAGTAAGATTATCTCCCTCTCTCTTAAATATTTTATGTGGCTTAATGTGTACCTTCACATATAAATCTCCAGCCACTCCTCCCGGCACTGCCTCCCCCTTACTAGGCAACCGAAGCATTTCTCCTATTTTAATACCTGCTGGGATGCGTACTGTAATTTCTACCTGCTTCCTTACAACTCTCGCTCCACGACAATCAGGACATTTTTCTTTGGGTATTTTACCGACCCCGCCACACAAAGAACATTGTCGCACAGCAGCAAAAGTACCAAATACAGACCGTCGTGTCTCGTGTACTTTCCCGTTGCCATTACACGCAGTACAAGTGCTTGTTTTGGTTGCATCTTTTGCCCCACTACCCTTACAGCCTCCACATTGTGTAAGTTTTGTAATTAAAACCTTCCTTTCTGTTCCAAATATGGCATCCTCAAACGATATCTCCATGTCAATTGAAATATCCCTACCTCTTTTTGTGCCACCACCTGCTCTGTTTCCACCAAAAAATTCACCAAAAATATCACCTAAATCAAACTCCTCCTGCCCTCTTTGGGAATTTTGTGCAAATCCTGAAAAATCAAAACCACCAAACCCTGCATTGGGATTAGCCCCTTCGTTAAACACCCGTCCATATGAATCATACTCGGATCTTTTTTTGTCATCAGACAAGATACCATACGCCTCATTTATTTCCTTAAATTTAGCCTCATCACCTCCTTTTTTATCTGGGTGAAATTTATGCGCAAGTTTTCTAAATGCTTTTTTAACATCCTCTTTTGATGCACTTTTAGTTACCCCCAAAACTTCGTAATAATTTTTTGACATAAGTGGTGTTGTTTTTTAAAAACGCTTCATACAATATTACATACTCTCATTGTGGTAAGAAGTATTTTATAGTTTGTTTTTGTTTTATTTATTTGCTATCTTTTTTGCCGGCATCTTTATCGCTATTGCCTGTATTTGTATCGTCAGTTTTTTTATCCTCTTTTTCACTAAAATCAGCATCTTTTATGTTTTTATCATCTTTTTTACCGTCTTTTGTTTCAGTAGTTTTATTTTCAGCATCTGTTTTATTCGCCTCTTTGGTCATTATCTCTCCAATTTTTTGCATAGAAGTAGATAGTGCTTCGCTTGCTGTTTTTATTGCATCAATATCTGTGCCTTCTTTTGCTTTTTTCAAATCAGAAATTTTTTCCTCAATATCCTTTTTAGTATCCTCTGGAACCTTGTCCCCATAATCTTTTACTGATTTTTCTGCAGTGTGAATTAATTGTTCAGAAATATTTTTAGTCTCAACAATTTCTTGTTTTTTCTTGTCTTCTTCCGCATGTGTTTCAGCTTCTTTTTGCATACGCTCCACTTCTTGATCAGAGAGCCCACTGCTTGCCTCTATTCTAATTGATTGCTCTTTCCCCGATGTTTTTTCTCGAGCCTTAACACTTAAAATACCACTGGCATCAATATCAAAAGAAACCTCAACTTGAGGAACTCCACGCGGTGCAGGAGGTACACCATCAAGAATAAATCTTCCCAAGCTTTTATTGTCTGTGGACATAGGTCTTTCTCCTTGTAATACATGAATTTCCACAGATGTCTGATTGTCTGCTGCTGTTGAAAATACTTGAGATTTTGATGCTGGAATAGTTGTGTTTCGTTCAATAAGTTTTGTTGTAACTCCCCCCATTGTTTCAATGCCAAGAGACAGTGGAATAACATCAAGCAATAATACATCCTTAACATCTCCTTGTAGTATTCCCGCTTGAATTGCCGCACCAATAGCAACAACTTCATCTGGGTTAATGGTGCGATTTGGCTCCTTGCCAAATAGTTCTTTAACAGCATTAATAATTGCTGGCATTCTAGTTTGTCCACCAACAAGAATTATTTCATCAATCTCAGAAATTTCAAACTTTGAATCCTTGATTGCGTTTTTTGTTATTTCAATTGATTTATCTATGTATTCACGCACCAACCCTTCAAGAGTTGCTCGTGTCAATTTAAGTAATAAGTGTTTTGGTCCCGAGGCATCTGAAGTAATAAATGGTATGTTTATCTCTGTTTCAAGTGTTGTGGAAAGTTCAAGCTTTGCTTTTTCCGCAGATTCTTTAAGTCGCTGAAGAGCAAGAATATCTTTTCTAATATCAATACCTGATTCTTTTTTAAACTCATCGGCAATCCAGTTTATTATTTTTTGATCAAAATCCTCCCCCCCCATATGTACATCACCACTTGTTGCCTTAACCTCTATAACATCATCTCCTACTTCTAATATTGAAATATCTAGTGTTCCACCTCCAAAATCATATACGACTATTTTTTCATTTTTCTTTTTATTAAAACCATATGACAATGCAGCGGCTGTTGGTTCATTTATAATACGACGAACCTTAAACCCAGCAATTGTTCCAGCGTCTTTAGTTGCCTTTCTTTGTGAATCACTAAAATATGCTGGAACTGTTATCACTGCTTCTTCAATTTTTTCTCCAATTTTTGCCTCCGCGTCAGCCTTTAATTTTTGAAGCATTATTGCAGAAATTTCTTCAGGCCTATACCATTTGTCGCCCATCTTAACCTTCACCCCACCATCATCATTTTTTTCAATCGCAAACGGGGTGTTTTTTACATCGCGCTGTACTCCTTCATCACTAAACTTATGCCCGATTAATCTCTTAATGCCAAACAAAGTATTTTCAGGATTTGTAATTGCCTGTCTTTTAGCTGAAAGACCAGCAACTCTTTCACCTGTTTTTGACAAACCAATAACAGAGGGTGTTGTTCGTGCACCTTCAGCATTCTCAATAATTTTTGGTTCTCCAGCTTCTATTACGGCCATTGCTGAGTTTGTTGTACCAAGATCAATTCCTAATATTTTTGTCATAGTATTCTTTTTTTTAATTTGATAATTATTTATTATATTCCCTATACTTTCATTTTGCAAGCCAAAAAATAATCAATAAATACGGATATTATTTTTTAGAAAAACCCATAAATACTTTCACTTTTGCTGGACGAATCACCTTTCCATTAAGCATATAGCCGTTTTGCAAAACTTCTGCAACAGTATTGTAAGACTCTTTTTTGTTGGTTTTAACCACCTCAATTGAATTATGAAGATTTGTATCAAATTCCTTGTTTATTGCATCAATTTTTATAACACCATTTTGTTCTAGCGTTGATAACAGTTGTGACTGTATGTACATAATTCCATCACGCCAATTTTTATCAACACTTTCCCACGCTTTTTTGTTCGCAGAAGCCATATCAAAGCTATCAAGTACTGGTAATATATCCAAAATTAATTGCTCGTTGGCATATTTTTTTAACTCAATTCTAGATTTTTCGTTTTCTTTTTTAATATTTACAAAATCCGCTCGTGTTCGTTGCCACCCTTCAAGATTGCTTTGTTTTTCTTTAATGCATTGCTTAAGTTTGTCTCTTATTTTCTTCAACTCACTTTTGTTTACAACCCCCTCTTCATCAAAAACAATGTCCTCATTGTTTGAATTATCTTTAGAATTCTTATTTTGACCTTTTTTTTTCTGGGTTTTTTTATCTTGCACAATATTTACTTATTTACTTATTATAAATAAAAACGCTCTATCGCCCACAATATAAACAAGAATACATTCCTAATAAAAAAATATCCTAAGTTTTTTTTGCGATATATTAAACTTGTTAAAACTTAGTATCAACAAGTTAGCGCTTAGACCATTGTGGTGACTTTCGGGCTTTTTTCAACCCAAACTTTCTCCTTTCTTTCATTCGGGGATCTCTTTTAAGAAAACCACATGGCTTTAGCTCTTTTCGTAGCTCCACATCTGTTTTTACAAGGGCACGCGAAATACCATGTCTAATTGCTTCTGACTGTGAGTGAATGCCCCCACCCTTTACTAAAACTGAGACAGCATATTTAACATTTACACCATCTTTATTAAGCGGATCTTTTACAATTAACTGCATTTCTGTCGTTGAAAAATATTTTTCCAAGCTCTCGCCATTTATTACAAATGAGTTTTTGGAAGACTCTACCATTCTAACGCGAGCAACCGATGTCTTGCGACGCCCGACAGCTTCTATATATTTATTTTTTTTTACTGTTGTTGGCATAAAGTTTTTTATAATACTGTTGCTTGTATTTAAGGCACTAATTAAAAATTTAAGTAATTAATCTTCTATAAACAAATTCTTCATCATTGGTTTTCTTAACTTATTTGAAGGAAGCATTCCATAAACTGCACTTCTAAAAACTTCTCCGTATCCCTTTTTGACAATAACCTCTTTTAATGCACGCTCTTTAAGTCCACTAGGGTATCCTGAGTATCTTTTGTATTTTTTCTGATTTAATTTTTTCTGACTAATTTTTACTTGAGATGCATTTGTAATGTATACTTTATTTTTTGAAACTATGTGGCGTTCAAAATCTGGGCTATTTTTACCCATAAGAATGCTTGCTGCTTCTGTAGCAACCCTACCTATTGTTTTGTTTTGTGCGTCAATTGTATATGTCATAGTAATTTATTTTTTGACTTTGTGGATAAATTAAATATATCCACATTCTTACATTTATTCTACAAAACCAATTACAGCCATTTTGCTCCCGTCACTTGTTCGTAAGGCAAGTTTTGTTACGCGAGTATAACCACCACTTCTGTCTGTATATCTACCAGATATTACTTCAACGAGTTTTTTAGCACCTTCTTCGTTTCCGCCAAGCCTAGATGAAACAAGTCTTCGCGAAGCAATTGTACCCACCCTACCTTTCGTGACTAGTTTCTCAATAAAGGGACGCAATTCTTTGGCACGAGCTTCTGTTGTTTTTATCTGTTCATTTTTTATTAACGAACAAGCCAAAGACCGCAAAAGAGCTCTTCTTGCATTCTTTTTTCTTCCTAATTTTCTATTTTTATTATGGTGTCTCATATATTTATCTTGCGAAACAAAATGACGTGTCCTGTATTCTTAGTTGATGTATTAAATTTATTAAAAACATTATTTTATCTACAACATCACAACCTAAGGTATTCTACTATGTTTTTGTTTGAATATCAAATTTTGCCAATGCATCTTTGATTTCTTTTAATCCTTTCTCGCCCAAACCATCAAGTGCTAAGATATCTTTTTCCTTTTTTCGCACAAGACCACCAATAGTTCTTACGTTAGCAAGGTCAAGAGCATTGGTTGTTCTGGTAGAAAGATTCAATGTATCTATGCGTGTTTTCAAAACATCATCACCACCCCCGATGGCTTCTTCTGTGTGTTCCTTGTCTGTGTCTACCTTACCCTCTTCTTTGTTGTCTTCAGTCACACCTTCTTCTCCAGCAACACCTTTTTCGCTGTTATTGTCGTCACACTCCTTAAAACACACGATTGCTTTAAGTTGACTAATCATTATACCAATAGCTGTTTCAAGTGCTTCATACGGCGATATCGTGCCGTCTGTTTCAAGTGATATTGTAAGCTTGTTGTAGTCTGTCCTATCTCCAACGCGCATATTCTCAACTTCATAGTTAACTCTCCTTATTGGCGAAAACGCAGCATCAAGTGTAATTATTCCAATGCCTGTCTTATTTTTTTGTAAAGCTTCTTTTGTAACATAACCAAGTCCTTTTTCAATAGTTACTTCAATACCAAGATTAGTGTTTTTACTTGTTATGGTAGCAATAGTTTGATCAGGATTTAGTATTTCAATTTGCCCTGGTAAACTTATGTCTGCACCAGTTACTTCTTTTTGACCACTA
>CAYRGE010000021.1:6766-9243 GCA_964423985.1 uncultured Candidatus Saccharibacteria bacterium
TTTTGACCACTAACAGAAAGCGTTGCCACTAATGGCTCGTCTGTAAACATTTTGAATCGTAATTTTTTTAAATTAAGAATAATGTTTATAACATCTTCTTTTATTCCGTCTATCGTGTCAAATTCATGAGGAACCCCATCTATTTTTACGCTTGTTATTGTACTACCTGGAAGTGACGACAATATAATGCGTCGTATGGAATTTCCAAGTGTGTGTCCATAGCCAGGATATAAACCCCTGACTTCATAAACACCCTTATTGCCATCTTCTTTTATTGTTCGTGTTTCTGATGGAAGAATTATTTTATAATCAGGCATATTATTTAAATAAAAAATTAATATTAATACTTAACAAATTATCTGCTGTAATATTCAAGAACAGCTTTTAAATTAAAGGTGGATTCTAGAACATCAAACTTTGGAGAGCCTTCTATTTTTGCTTCAAATTTTTTATGATCAAGTGTCATCCATTTAGGCTGTTTGTAAGCCTCTAGTTTTTCAGCCAACTCAACTATCATCGGGCTTTTTTTTATGCGATCCTTAATTGAAACAGAATCTCCTGCTTTTACTTTATATGATGGTATGTTTACTCGTTGTCCGTTTACTTTTATATGTCCATGCGAAACCATCTGTCGTGCATGTATTCGCGAACTAGATAACCCTAATCTGTAAACAACATTATCAAGCCTTTTTTCAAGGCTCTCGTAAAGATAATCTGAAGGAGCAACATCTCTCCTTGATACAGCTCTCTTTACATAATTAGAAAACTGTTTTTCGTTTATTCCATATGTAAAACGAACCTTCTGTTTTTCAAGGAGTTGTTGCCCGTATTCTGAAACATTCCGTCTCCTACCTTGTTTACTTTTAAACAAGTTTTTAGATGGTGTCATTTCAAACTTCTCAGAGCAACATTTTTCAAAAATCCTGTCTCCTACTCGTCGGCAAATTTTATATTTTGGTCCAATCTTCATAATTTATATTAATGCTATTATATTTTTACGACTACTTAATTAAAACAACTACACTCTCCTTGCTTTACGACGCCTTGGTCCATTATGTGGTACTGGTGTTTTGTCGCAAATACTACTAATATCTATCCCTTTACCTGCAAAAGCCCTAATGGACGACTCCCGTCCTGGCCCAACCCCTTTTACCACGACAGCAACACTCTTGATTCCAATTATTTTAGCCTTTTCTCCTATTATTTCACCAACCTTGGCTGCAGCGAACGGAGTTCCTTTTTTAGCTCCTTTAAATCCGAGTGCACCACTTGAAGATGCTGTTAGTGCTCCCCCTTTTTTATCTGTCAAAAGAAGTCTTGTATTATTATAAGTTGACTGTATGTGAAGAATTGCTGATTCAATTCTTTTTTTTGAAGTACGCAAAAGAGATCGACTAACCAGACCATGGTCAACCCCTCCTCCTGTTTTTTTTACAATTCTTTTCTTACCCATAATTATGTATTTTAATAAGTTTTATTTTTTATCAACCTTAGACTTTCCAGAACCCATGGTTTTTCTAACATTTCCACGAACAGTTCGTGAATTTGTTTTTGTGCGCTGCCCACGAGAAGGTAATTGTTTGGAATGTCTTGTTCCTCTATATGATTTAATATCCTTAAGTCTCTTTATGTGCATAGACACCTCTCTTTTCAGATTGCCCTCAAGTGTCATCTCCTCTATTACCTTGCGAATATCATTCTCCTCTACTTTTGACACATCTTTGGGTTTTTTACCAAAATCAACCGACGCTTCTTTTAATATACTGTGCGCTCGCACCCTGCCAATACCATATATCGCCGTTAGGCCAATTTCTAGTCGTTTATTTTCTGGGATAGTTATACCTAGTAGACGCATAATGTGTTAATTAAAAAAAATTATTACCCTTGTCTTTGTTTATGTCGTGGATTTTCACAAATAACATGCACACGACCTTTTCTTCGTACTGTTTTACATTTTGGACAAATTTTTTTTACTGATGTTTTTACTTTCATAAATGATTCCTGGTCTTTAATACACGAGGTATTAACTCTATACCAACTTTTTGACTTAAAAGCCAGGGGTTTTAAGTTGTTCCCCTTAAATTTACTCAAAACTAAATTATATAGCTTCGTTACAGTATATACTAATTATAATCGTTTTACAATCCTACCCTTACCTCCATAAGGATCTTTCAAAACCTCTACTTTGTCTCCTACTAATATTTTGATACGATGAATTCTCATCTTGCCAGAAAGGTAAGCTATTTGTACTTCTCCATCATCAAACTCAACGCGGAACATAGTATTTGGAAGTGCTTCAAGCACTGTGCCCATAGCATGTAAATCTTTTGTTTTATTTGTTGTCATTTATTTATTGTCTTTGTATTTTGTATTTTGAATAACAATATCAATACCTTATCAAAATATACCAAGTTGGTCAATCATTTTTAATAAAAAAACTATTACCTCGCAGTGTACTCATAGTTTTTTTGTTTTAT
>CAYRGE010000022.1:0-8976 GCA_964423985.1 uncultured Candidatus Saccharibacteria bacterium
GTGAGAGCAAAACGATAGATGTCATCTTGGGTGATTGAACTGATCCCAAGGAATTCTTGTTTGTCTTCATACTCTTTGAATATGTCTGCAGGTCTCCTGGCTTTTGCTCGATTTTTAAACTTGGGATTAAAAACCTTGCGGATATCTGAGTTTGCTTGTATTATTAAGAAATCTAGTGATTAAAAAACAATTTGTGATATTGTTAAATATTATTAAATAATAATTTACAAAATATGGAAGTATTATTAAATTTACTTTTTTCAGCAAGTGGTTTAGTTATTGTAGTTATAGCAGTTTTATTTTCTTCTGTTAAGATTGCTCGTGAATACGAAAGAGCTGTTATTTTTCGCTTGGGACGCCTAGTTGGCACACGCGGACCAGGGTTGTTTTTTCTTATTCCAGTGATTGAAAAAATGGTAAATACAGACTTGAGGGTTGTAACACTTGATGTGCCAGCTCAAGAGGTTATTACTCGTGACAACATTCCAATAACAATTGATGCAGTACTTTATTTTAAGGTTTCAGATCCTATTCGCTCTGTGGTTGAGGTAGAAGATTTTATGAAAGCAACTTCGCAAATTGCCCAGACATCATTGAGAGGGTTGGCTGGAGAAGCAACTTTTGATGAAATATTAGCAGAGCGTGAAAAAATTAATAAAAAACTACACACGATTATTGATGTTGCTACTGACCCTTGGGGCATTAAGGTTTCAGGTGTTGAGATAAAACATGTTGAAGTCCCAGAAAATATGCAAAGAGCTATTGCAAAACAAGCAGAAGCTGAACGAGTGAGGCGTGCAAAAATAATTCTTGCTGAAGGAGAATTTCAGGCTGCTCAAAAACTTAAAGATGCTGGTGAAATACTTGGAGCTAATCCAATTGTGTTTAGATATCTTGAAACTATGGCAGAGGCATCTAAAGAAAAAAGTAATACAATTATATTCCCAGCTGAAATGTTAGATATGGCTAAGGCTATTTCTGGAGGGCTGAGTGAAAACAACAAAATTAACACCAAATAAAACCATTAGGGTTAATAAGTAAATAAAGTTTATTTTGTTTAGTGCACAGAGTTTAAGCAACACTTTCTCAGCCCTAGGTTTTAGAAAGTATTGTCGTAACAAGTCCTATGTTATTTAGTGTTTTTAGTTCGCTATTGTTTCATCTTAAATACAAAACCACTTCCTATTGCAAAATCTTTATTCTATAGCTTGAAATCAAAATTTTTCTAAATAAGATTAGTTTTGTAATTAAGGATTTATTTGAAAGTATCTATGTATGACAAAATATAAACCAAAGAAATCCCGTGGTTTTTTGATGTCTCTCTCTGGGCAGGGTTTTTGGCGTAAGTCATTTGTTGTTGTGGTGCAAGTAAGTGTCATTGGTTTTTTGCTTACATTGGGCGTAATGTCGCATAAAAACACCAACAAACCAATAGAAAACACACAGTACGATTTTTCTATTGATACTCTTTTGAATAAAACCGTAAATTTGTCAGAAATCACCAATGAAGATTGGATTATGGGAGACAAGACTGCAGAGGTGTCAATGGTCGTTTTTTCCAACATAGATTGTATTCACTGTGCTAGGTTTCATTTAACAACAAAGAAGCTGGTTCAGAACAACAAAGATAAGGTTAATTTAATATATAGACACTTCCCTGTAATTTCTCTTTATCCAGATTCTCCCAAAAAAGCCGAAGCAGTTGAGTGTGCTGGTGAGCTAGGTGGTAATGATATTTTTTGGAGGTATCTCAATGTTCTTTTTACATCAGCACCTATGTTGCAAATCTCAGAATTACCACAAATTGCTGAAGACATTGGTTTGAATCGTAAAAAGTTTGAGCAATGCCTTGATTCCAACAGACATACTAAAAAAATACGCAAACACTCTGTTGATGCAAAGGGAGCTGGAGCTATCGGCACTCCATTTTTAGTTATAGTTTTTGACGACATTAAAATACCTATCTCTGGAGCAGTATCTTATGGTAAAATAGAAAACATAATCAATAAACTACTTACAGTAAAAAAATAACCTAAAGGTTGGTTTTATGGAAGAAAAATTATGAAATTTAAATATTGCAAAAAACAAAAATACTCATACTGTAAAGTTGCTGTGGTTGTTGTTATGACTGGTGTGTTTCTTGGTGTGGTATACTTTACTAGTGGACTTACCATTAAAGATGGTTTTGCTCAAGTGTTTGCAAAGATTACCAAAAGCCATACAGGGAATAATGTAAAAAATACAGACGAGTATGGTGGCAACAAGCAAGACAGGTTTTATTCAGACAAAAATATTGCTTCGGTGTTTTTAATAAATAAAACACCTAATAAAATGAAAGATGAAGATCAAACTCAAAAAATAATTAAACAAATGCAACCAGTTGAAGTTTTTGAGATAATTAAAAAGGACAAAAACAAAGACAGCAAGGAAGTTGTTGTTTTGGATGCAAGAACACAGCAAGAATATCTAGCAGGGCATTTAGACAATGCACTTAATATTGATTTTCTCGCTCATTCTATTGATGTTAGCTTGGAGAAACTAGACAAAAATAAAACATATATTGTTTATTGTCAGAGCGGGCAGCGTAGTGGAGAAATGTCTAAAATAATGAGCAGAATGGGTTTTGCAAGTGTGTATAATATGCAGGGTGGAATTATTCAGTGGAATATTGATGGATTTAAAATTATTCAATAAACACACTGTAGATTTTCGCGAAATAATAGAGGGGTTGAATTGCAGTTCAATAAATGGTGTAGTAAAAACAAAAACGATAAAAGATATGACAGAAAGTAGCAAAAAATCAACAGAAAAAACAGGGCATCTTCATCCAATAACAATAGTTATTAGAGAGATTGCATCAATTTTTCAAGAACTTGGTTTTAATGTTGTAGATGGGCCTGAAATTGAAGATGAGTACCACAATTTTGATGCATTAAATGTGCCCAAAGATCATCCAGCTCGTGATATGCAAGATACATTTTGGCTAAAAGGAGAAAAAGAAAAACTACTCCGCACACACACATCGCCAGTGCAAATTAGGTTTATGAAAACACACAAACCACCATTTAGCATAATTGCACCTGGAAAAGTTTTTAGATATGAAGCAACTGATGCGACACACGAGATACAATTCTTCCAATGCGAGGGACTTATGGTTGGTAAAGATATTTCGTTTTTAAATCTTAAATATACATTAGAATTATTTTTGAAGAAACTATTTGGCGATGCTGTTGAGATAAAATTACGACCTGGTTATTTTCCATTTGTTGAGCCAGGTGTTGAAATTGATATGAAGTGCGTTAGGTGTGTGGGCAATGGCTGTGCTTCATGTAAGGGGAGTGGTTGGATTGAAATTCTTGGTGCGGGAATGGTGCACCCCAATGTTCTTAATCAAGGTGGCATAGATTCACGACATTGGCGTGGTTTTGCATTTGGTGTAGGAATTGATCGCATCATAATGCTTAAATATGGAATAGAGGATGTTCGCTTGCTTTATTCAGGAGATTTGCGTTTAGTAAATCAGTTTTAGTAAGGTTGTTGTAAAATTATTTTTTGGTGAAATTTTCTTTATAAACAAAAAACCTAGGTGGTCTTTAAAAGATTTTAAAGACCACGAAACCATAAATTGAACAATTATAATATATTATGAAATTATCTTATCAATGGTTGCAAGAATATTTTGACGAAAAACTTCCTAATCCACAGGAGTTAGCAAAAATACTCACTATTGGAGTATTTGAGGTTGAGAACATTGAAAAATTGAAAGATGATTGGGTTCTTGATATTGATGTTTTACCAAATCGCGCCCACGATTGTTTAAGCCACTACGGGGTTGCTCGTGAAATAGGGGTGTTGGCAGATATGAGCATAAAAAAACCACTGTTAAAACAGCTTAAATCACAGGGTTCTGCAAGTATTGCTGTTGATGTAAAAGAAACAGCTTTGTGTCCAAGATATACAGGAAAGGTTTTGAATAATATAAAAATAGAACCGTCTCCAGAATGGCTAAAAGACAGACTGGAAGCCGTAGGGCAACGCTCCATAAATAACATAGTTGATATTACAAACTATATAATGCTTGATATCGGACAGCCAATGCACGCATTTGATCTTGATAAGATTGAGGGAGGAAAAATTGTAATCAGAATGGCTAAAAAAGGTGAAACCATAACAACTCTTGATGGCACAAAAGTAGAGCTTGACGAGTCCATTTTAGTTGTTGCGGACAACAAACTTGCTAAAAACAAAGACAATGTTTTGAGTGAGCCACTGGCTATTGCAGGCGTGAAGGGGGGAGTAAAAGCAGAAATAGACGAAAACACAACACGCATTGTGTTGGAAGCTGCAAGTTTTCAACCAGTAACCGTGCGAAAAACATCACGAAGTGTTGGAATTTTGACAGACTCCTCAAAGCGATTTGAAAATGGACTTACAGCAGAAAATACAGAAAACGCGACAGAGAGAGCGACAGCGTTGATTCAAAAAATACTACCAAATATACAGATTATCGCAGAAGAAACAATTGATGTATATACAAGAAAACGAGGCATAAGAAAAATAGGAATTACAAGAAATGATGTGAACAAGATTACAGGAATAAATTTTTCTGATAGTGAAATAAAAAATATTCTATGCAAAAGGTTGGGTTTTGAAGTTAAGGAAATTGCTAATCCACTGGAATTAATTCTTTCAGACATTAAAAAACACAAAGGCGCTCCATATAAATACGGAGCAAGTGTTACCTACGATGCACCACGTTTTTTTGATTGCTCTTCGTTCGTGAGTTTTTTGTTTGCACAGGCTGGTGTTGCAATTCCTCGTATGTCTGTAGACCAGTTCGTTTTTGGAGAGCCAATAAAAGAACAAGATATTGTGCCAGGTGATATTATTTTTTCAAACACTGGAATAATGAATCAAAAAATTGATTACAAATCTAGAGAATGGCTTCCAGGTACTGTTGTCCCTAGTGGAGTAGACCATTGTGGTGTGTATATTGGAGGGGGCAAGGTTATTCATTCAACTAAAGCAGGCGACGGGGTTGTTGTTGTAGAGGATATTAAAAAAAGCGAACGGTTTGATAATGTCGTTGGATATCGCAGAATGATTACTCACAATACACCTCGTTTTGTTGTAAGCACACCAAAAGAACGATTAGATTTACAAATTAAGGAAGATGTTGTTGAGGAAATATTGCGTGTATATGGCTATGATAAAATTAATTCAGAAGCATCTGGTGAAAAAAATAAAATAAAAAAACCAAATTCATTGTTTTATTTTTCGCAACTAATTAGAAACATAATGGTTGAAAATGGTTTTTCTGAAGTTTATACTTATTCGTTTAGAGACTCTGGTTTGCATAAAATTAAAAATCCAATAGCAGAAAATAAAGGATTTTTGCGCAAAAATCTTTCCGATGGTTTTTTGAAGAGCCTAAATAACAACATAAAATATGCAGATCTTTTAGGTGTAAACAAAATAAAGATTTTTGAGATAGGGAAAATATTTACAGAAAAAGGCGAACAAGTATCTTTTGCTATTGGTGTTAAAAACAAAAAAGGAATAAAACCAATTGAAAAAACCATCATAAATAATGTGCTTTTAGAGATTAAAGATAAGATGGGGGTTATTTCTGGAGATTTTACAGAGCATTTAAGCGGTGTAGTTTTTGAAAGTAATTTTGAAGATTTTATTAAAACACTTTCATTGCCAGGGTCTTATGGTTTGGTGCTAGAAAACCAAAATAGAAAAATTTTATATAAAGCAATTTCTCAATACCCATTTGTAACTCGTGATATTGCAGTGTGGGTTCCTAAATTAACTAAACAAGAAGAGGTATTAAAAACCATCTCTGCGGAAGCAGAGTTGCTTGCACGAAAACCTGTATGTTTTGATTTGTTTGAAAAAGACAATAAGGTGTCATATGCATTTAGTTTAGTTTTTCAATCTTGCAAAAAAACCTTAACAGATAGTGAGGTTAATAAAATTATGGATAAGATTGTAAAAACACTAACAGAAAAAAAATGGGAAGTGCGATAAAAATGCAAAAATTAGAAATACCGTATTATTCACAAAGAAATATTGTTACGGATTTGAATTGGAAAGATAAATCTTGTGGAGCTGTGAATGTAAAAATGGTTTTGGAATTTTATGGTATTGGCGTGCAGATTGACAAAATAATAAAAGAAATGTTGCTTATCAATGGCTACGACAAAATAAATGGTTGGAAACATAATTCATTGGCGATGCTTCTCAGAAACCACGGAGTTAATGCGTACCTGCAAGAATTTAGAAGCCATAATATTGACACTGAAAACAGCGAAAGCAATGTAAGTAAATATGAAGTAGTGCTCGTTGATAGTGCTATTCTAAAAATAAAAAAAGAAATTTATGACCGCAATCCCGTGATTGTTTCAGTTTTGCCAAATTTTACAACAAATAAAGAATATCACACTATTGTTATTAGTGGCATAAAAGAAGAAAATGGACGGATAGCAGGATTATATTACAATGACTCCGCTGCGGAAAATGAAGAAAAAGGCAAAGGACAATTCACGACAATTGAGCGTTTTCTAAAATATTGGAGAAAATTTAGTATTTTTACATACAAACCTCATAATACATAAAATCAAATCAAGAATTAATTTTACTTGTTAATGTTGCCATACGCTTACACTCTTATATATAAAGGATGGGTGTTGTTATTATTTCTTGAATTTGGGAAAAATTAGACTTTTATTTTTGGTGTTTATTTGATATACTAAATATGTCTTTAATTTTAATTATGATATTTATTTTTTAATTTCTATAGAGTATGCAGTGGGTTAGAATTATAATTTTTGGACTTAAATAGTAAAATGGCAACAGAAAAAACTAAAAAAGAAAAACTAAAAAAGAAAGAAAACGACAAATATACAGCAGACGACATTGTTATTTTGGAAGGACTTGAACCGGTACGCAAACGACCAGGGATGTATATTGGTTCAACAGGGGTTGAGGGACTTCATCACTTAATATGGGAAATTTTTGATAATTCTCGCGACGAGGCTATGGGTGGTTTTTGTGATCGTATAGAGATTACACTATTGCCAAATAATAAAATACGCATTGTTGACAACGGGAGGGGTATTCCTGTAGATATACACAAAAAAACAAAAGTATCTGCTCTTGAAACCACTATGACGACACTGCATGCAGGTGGAAAGTTTGAGAACAAGAGCTACAAGGTTTCAGGTGGACTACATGGAGTTGGCGCATCAGTAGTAAATGCACTTTCTGAAAAAATGAAAGTAGAGGTGTTGCGAGACGGTAACAAATATGCTCAAGAATACAAACAAGGCAAGAAAAAAACTAGCGTTAAAAAAACAGGGAAATCAACAACAACAGGAACAATAGTTACATTTCAGCCAGACCCAGAGATATTCCATGAAATCGTATTTTCTTGGAATGACATAGTAAGTCATATGCGTCAACAGGCATATTTGGTTAAAGGTATGAATGTTTTAATTATTGATGCGCGTGACCATGAAGGAGAAATTGATTTTGAAAACACAGTATATATTGGAGATCTGAATATTGAAATACCATCAATGTCATTTTATTTTGAGGGAGGCTTAATGTCTATGGTTAGGTTTTATAATCAAAATTTTACACCTATACACAAAAAGATTTTTTACGTTGAAAAGAAAATAGGCGATATTAATATTGAGGTGTCTTTGCAGTATGTTGACGATATTTCTGCTAGAGAGTTTGCTTTTGCTAATAATACACATACACCAGATGGAGGAATGCATGTGACTGGTTTTAAAACAGCTCTTACAAAGCGAATAAATGAATTTGCAAAAAAGAATAAACTTATAAAAGATGGCGATAGCTTAACAGCTGATGATGTTCGCGAGGGCTTAACAGTCGCAATTTCTGTAACATTGCCAGAGGTTCAGTTTGAAGGACAAACGAAATCTAAACTTGGTAGTGTTGAGGCGCGTGGAGCAACAGAAAGAGTTTTTGGAGAGGCTTTTGTAGATTTCTTTGAAGAAAATCCTGATGAGGCTAAAGCTATTATAAATAAAGTTATTTTAGCACTTCGTGCGCGGAAAGCTGCAAAAGCTGCAAAAGATAGCATATTACGCAAGGGTGCATTAGAGGGATTTACATTACCTGGAAAGCTCGCTGATTGTCAAACAAATAAAATGGAAGAAGCAGAGCTTTTTATAGTAGAAGGAGACTCAGCTGGTGGTTCAAGTAAGCAAGGGAGAGATCGTAGAACACAAGCAATACTACCATTGAGAGGGAAAATCTTGAATGTTGAACGCGCTCGTTTAGATAGAATGCTTTTATCAAAAGAAATTAAGGCATTAGTAATAGCATTGGGTACAGCAATAGGAGAGGCTTTTAGTCTTGAAAAACTAAGATATGGGAAAATAATCATTGCAACAGATGCTGATGTTGATGGTGCCCATATAAGAACTTTGTTATTAACACTTTTTTATAGATACTTTAAGGAATTGATTGAGGCAGGACATGTATATGTCGCAATGCCCCCACTATACAAAATAAAGAAAGGAAGAGAGGTTGTCTATGTATATACAGAAGCAGAAAAAGAAAAAATATTACCAAAAGAAAATGCAAAAAATAGAAGTGTTGTGTCAGAGGAAGAATTAGACACAGAAGGGCAGTCAGAAAATCTAAATAAACCTGTGAAAAAAGGGATTGCAAAAGTATCCATACAGAGATATAAAGGTCTTGGAGAAATGAACCCAGAAGAACTATGGGAGACTACAATGGATCCAACCACTCGTTCAATGAAAGTAATCAACATTAGAGATGCACAAGAGGCAGATAATGCTTTTGATGTGCTAATGGGTAAAGATGTTGCATCACGAAAAGCATTTATTCAAACTCGCGCAAAACAAGCAACGCTTGATATATAACTAATACCAAAACAAGAACCTCCAAACTTTTGTGCACACACCACAAAAA
>CAYRGE010000023.1:0-8764 GCA_964423985.1 uncultured Candidatus Saccharibacteria bacterium
ATATGTCATTGATGGTGAATGTTTGCTAAAACGAACTGTTATCTGTCATTGCGAGGAACGAAGCAATCCAGAGTTGTTGTTTCGTGTTTTAAGTTTTGTACTGGTTTGCTTCGTCGTTTCGCTATCGCTACACTTCTCGCAAAGACGAGGGATAATATCATTTTGTTTAACTCCTCGCAGAGACGAAGAGCTAATAAAAGCATACTAGGGTATCAAAATAGAACGGTTCCAGTTTGTTGTGTAAAAAAATAAATTAACTTCTATTTTTGAAGGCGTTTTTAAGAGTTTCACTATCTAAATATTCAAGTTCCGTGCCTGTTGATAGGCCTCTACCAAGTATTGTAATTTTTATATTATGCTTAATTGCAAGCTGGTTTACAAGTTGTTCAATATATTCTGTGGTGTGTTCTCCTTCTGGGGTAGCAGAAAGTGCAAATATTATTTCTTTCAGATTGTTTTCTTTTTTTGCCCTTATAACTTCACTTACAAATTGTTTTAATCTAATTTTTTCATGGGCAAATTCATGTGTTAGTGGTATTGTGCCACCTAGAATAAAATATCTACCACGATAAACATTGTTTTTACTTATGTTTTTGAAATCGGCGTCTTTTTCAACGACAAGCATTGTTGTTTTGTCGGTTGCGCTTGATGCACATACGGAGCATAATTTTGAATCATTATTTAAAGAAAAACTAAAACATTCATCACATTGAGTAACACTTAAATGAACGGTTTCAATTGCTTTTATGAAATCTTTGTAGAACAAATCATCTCTTGTTAACAAAAAATAAACAAAACGCCCAGCTTGTCTGGGTCCAATGCCAGGGAAACGAGAAAATATAAATGTTAATTTTTCTATTGGATTCATTGATTAAAAATCATCATCAGATGTCGTTGAGAAACTCTCATCTCTATTGCTTTTGTCTAGGCTTAAGAAGGTTGTTTTTTGGTCATCAAAATACAACTCTATTTTGCCAGTTGGTCCATTTCTGTGTTTTTCAATAAGAATTTCTGCTATATTTGGGCGATCAGAGTTTTCGTTAAACTTGTCGTCGCGATGAATAAACATAACCACATCAGCGTCCTGTTCAATAGACCCAGAGTCTCTTAGGTCGGATAAGCGAGGTCTATCTCTTCTTTGTTCAACGGCACGAGATAATTGAGAGAGTGCAAGAACTGGTACATCAAGTTCTCGTGCAAGTGCCTTAAGAGATCGTGAAATATCAGTTACTTGATGAACCATTGAATCATAGCGACGCGCTGAGTCCATAAGCTGCAAGTAATCAACTATAATAAGTCCAAGTCCATGTTCGCTTTTAATACGACGAGCCACAGCACGCATTTTCATTATAGTGTTTGATGCTTGGTCATCAATAAAAATTGGAGCCTTTGCTAGTCGAGCCAAAGAATCTCTTATCTGCTCAAATTCACCATCAGAACCAATTCGCCCAGTACGCACCTTCCAAGAATCAACCTTAGATTCTGCCGCAAGCATTCTGTCAACAAGTTGTTGCGAGCTCATCTCTAGTGAAAACAAACAAACTGGAACACTGTGTAGAAGTGCGGCATTTCGTGCTATGTCAAGAGCAAGAGATGTTTTTCCAATAGATGGTCTAGCTGCCAAGATAATAAGATCTGATTTTTGGAAACCAGATAGTTTTTCGTCCAATTCTTTAAAGCCAGTTGGTGTTCCACGAAGACCATCGCCAGATTTATGTAATTTATCAAGTCGCTCCCATGCCTCCTCAAGCGTGTCTTTAATGTTCACAAAGCTTTGCTGAACACCGAGTTCCGTTACCTCAAAAACTTTCTTTTCTGCTTGATCAAGAATAGATTCTAATTCTTCGTTTTCGTTATAACCTAGCCTTGAAATATGATCTGCTGCATTGATTAAATCGCGCAAGATGTGTTTATGGCGAATAATTCCAGCATAGTGCTTGAAATTAGAAGCAGAAGGAACAACATTAACCAATTCTGTTAGATAGGCATTTCCACCTATCTGTTCAAGTGTTTTACTTTCTTTGAGTTTTGAAGATAATGACAATAAATCAATTGGTTCTTTTTTTGAAAAAAGCTTAAGCATTGCTTCAAATATCAGTCCGTGTTTACGCACATAAAAAGACTTACTAGTTACAGTGTCTATAATCTCCAAAATAACATCTGGTTTTAACATTATTGACCCAAGTAAGGCTTTTTCCGAGTCAATGTTTTGTGGAGGAACCCTTATTGCTGTTTTATTTGAGTGTGATTTTACTGCCATTATTACTATTGTATCACATTATAAATCACACGACTGAAACATAAACACAACCACTGCAAGAAATAATATTTTTGGTTGCACAAGATTAAAATATTTATATTGAAAATAGCAACCAGAGATGCTGTTGGTTTTTTTAATTCTCAGATATGATTGTTTTTTTGTCTTTGTCTAAAAGACTAAATCCAGCAGACTTAATTTCACTACGAAGCATATCGGCACGATCCCAATCTTTATTTTTGCGTGCCTCGTTTCGTTCCTTGACCTTGTGTTGAACTTCAAGCGGCAATCTTTCATATGGAATTTCTTTGTGAATTAGTTTTTGTATTATGTCATCTGGTTTCTCAATAGATAATTTTAGAAACCCATCTATATCCAAAAGAGTAGCGCGTTTATCCGCATTGCTCACAGAAATATCTTTCAGTAGTTTCCACATAACCACAATAACTTCTGGTGTGTTTAGGTCGTTGTTCATTGCATTCAAGAATTTCTTTTGATAGGTTTTATCTATCTTGCCATTTTGAGAACCAAGATCTATGAATTGTTTATAGATACGAACTACAGCGTTCTGAGCACCAAGCAGGGCTTCCCATGAAAAAGATGTTTGAGTACGATAGTGTGTTGTCATTATCCAATAGCGATATGATATAGGTGATATCCCTTCTTTGATTAATGTTTTAAGTGTCACAATATTCCCTTTGGACTTTGACATTTTTTCATTACCAAGATTCATAAATTCCGTATGAATCCAGTAATTCGCAAGGGGATTTCCTGTGGCACATTCAGATTGAGCAATTTCGTTTGTGTGATGAACAGGAATTAAATCTATGCCACCAGTATGAATATCAAAATGTTCTCCAAGGTATTTCATACTCATTGCGGAGCATTCAATATGCCAACCTGGAAAACCCTTTCCCCAAACACTGTCCCATCCAAGATTGTCGTCAAATTTCCACAGAGCAAAATCTTGAGGATTGCGTTTTTTTACGAGAGTATCAATAGGTAATCTTTTTCTCATTTCCTTTAAATTCAATAAAGCAAAATCCGCATATTTGGAAAATTTTGATATATCAAAATAAACACCATTTTCTGCAATATAGGCATATTTTTTTTTGATTAAAATATCAATAATATTTATCTGTTCTTGTATATGGTCACTTGCTTTTGGTGTTTTGTGTGGTTGTTTTATGTTCAGCAAAGACAAATCTGTTTTAAATCGTTTGGTATAAAAATCTCCCACAGAAATCATATTTTCAAGAGTTAATTCTTTATCCAGTCTCTTTAAAGCTTTTGTCATTTTGTCTTCCCCTGTGTCTCCATCAGAAACCAAATGTCCAACATCTGTTATATTTACAATATGTTTTACGGTGTAATTATTGTATTCAAACATTCTTCGCAATAAATCAGAAGTAATGAATGCACGCAGGTTTCCTATATGTGCTTCATTGTGTACGGTTGGGCCACAGCTATACATACCAACATTATTTTTTATGATTGGTGTAAACTTTTCTTTTTTACGTGTAAGCGTGTTGTATAGTTTTATTTCCATAGAGTTTTTTTAAAAGACTAAATCCATTTTTTTCGTTTGAAAAACACCAACATAAACATTGCCCCAATGAACATAATTCCTATAACGAGCCAGAAATCATGGGGCATTCCAATTATAGGAATATTTTCAGTATTCATTCCAAATAATGACGAAATCAAAGTAAGTGGAAATGTTATAAAAGCAACAATAGTAAGTATTTTCATTATTTCATTTGTTTTTGTCGTAAGGAGTGAATCGTTCGTAATACGCAAATCAAAAACGGTTTCTTTGTGTCCTTCAATTATATTTGCAACCTTGTAAGACTCTCCAGTTATGGCACGAAGATAGTAACGAAAGTCACTGCCGAACATTTTCTCTCCAGCAATCTCAAAAGACTCCAAAACTTCCTTGTGGTGTCTTGTTGCTTGTTTAAAGTTAAGAAGATCTCGGTTTGCATTTGAAATAACTCGCACCATATCTACTTCTTGTCCCATGAATATTTTTTGTTCAATCCGCTCAAGTTCCGCATCTATATTATCAAGGTCTTCAAGTATTACTTCATAAAATTCTCGCATTAAATAAAAAAATAAAAACCCCGCATGGTTTCCTATGTTGTTTTTATCTAAAAGCGAATTCATTTCAAGTACTTTTGAAAATTCGTGTAATGGAATTACCATATCGTAATGTGTGGTGATTATAAGTTTTTCCCCAATTATAAAATCAACCTCGTGATATGAGTTACTGTTGTGTTTGTTGTTTGTTGTTGGAAAATGGAGGATTAGATATATAAAGTTTTCATATGGATCAACTCTTGGACGAAGCGTTGGTGTGAGTATTTCGTTTGCGACAACTGGGTGAATGCTAAATTCATCCATAATTTGACGCACTTCGCTATGTGTTGGAGATTCAAGATCAATCCAAATTATGTCTTTTAATGTGTGTCTATTAATCATTACAGTTTATTATAAACGGATGATCGTTTGACTACAAGTTAATGTTTTGAGATAATTAAAAAATTAGATTACGATTTTTCGGTATGTTCTGTTTGTAATCATTAATATTATAACAATTTAATTCTTTTAGTATAATTAAATATGAAATTATTTACGAAACATATAGCCATTCTCGTTACAGCACTTGTTCTTATGGTGGTTTCGTTTGCCACGGGAGTAATGACTACGATAAATTTTTTACCAGATGAATACAAGGCGAATATTTTTTCAAACAATAATAATAGTGAGACTATTGTTCAGGAGGGTGTGGATATGACTGCCTTTTGGAAAACATGGAATAAAATAGAAGAATTATATATAGGAGATATGCCAACAAAAGAAGAGAAAGCATGGGGGGCAACACAAGGTTTGGTTTCTTCTCTGGACGATCCATATTCTGTTTTTTTCCCACCCAGAGAATCAGAGCGATTTGAAAGCGGAATTCGTGGCGATTTTGAGGGGGTTGGAATGGAAATAGAGATACGCGACAAAATATTGACAGTAGTAACTCCACTAAAAGACACTCCAGCAGAAGCTGCTGGAATACAGCCTGGAGACAAGATAATAAAAATAGACGACACGACAACAGTAGATATGCTGATTGGCGATGCTGTTGACTTAATACGAGGACCAAAAGACACGGTTGTTGTGTTGAGTGTTGTTCGAGATGGGGTTATAGCTCCAATAGAAATTTCTGTTACTAGGCAAAAAATAAACATACCCGTTTTAGAGATAGACAAAATAGCAGAAGAGGGAGTATTTATTATTAAGCTATATAGTTTTTCAGCTAAATCAGAAAATAGATTTAAGGACGCAATAAAAGAGTTTGTGAGATTAGTGGATAGTGAAAATTATAATAAATTAATAATAGATGTTCGCAATAATCCAGGAGGATATCTTGAGTCTGCTGTTGGCATAGCCAGTTGGTTTTTGCCTGCTGGAAAGGTTGTTGTAAAAGAGGATTTTGGAGAAAAAGGCGAAGGGAAAGTATTCAGAAGTAGGGGATATGACATACTCAAAAACAAAGATGTTGGCATTGCAGTTTTGATAAACAAAGGCTCTGCTTCTGCTTCAGAAATACTCGCAGGAGCTTTGTCTTTGCATGGTACTGCGGTTCTTGTTGGAGAGAAAACATTTGGAAAGGGGAGTGTACAGCAACTTATTGACATAACCGAGAACACTTCTCTTAAAATAACAACAGCACAGTGGTTATTGGTTGATGATTCTGTTATAGCTGGCGAAGGAATTACTCCTGATTACGAAACACCTCTAACGATAGAGCAATTTAAGGAGGGAATAGACCCGCAACTAGAAAAAGCAATCGAAGTTTTGAGAGATAGTTAATATAGAAAAATATCAAACGCATCTTCATTTCGACGTCCTTATTCACTGTTTTTGTTTTATTAATAGTTTTCTTTTTGTTTGTATAAGTAGGTGTTTTGGGCTCGGACATTAACCCCTTAATTCCCCCTACCTTTCGCACAAAACGGAAAAATTTTGTTTTGCATTTAATAATAAAAGCTATGCGGGAAACAAAATGTAAATAAAGAAGAATTTATTGGAGATTTAAAAAATATATTAAAAGGTAGTAATGTAGGAACTAGGTATTAAGTGGTTTAGAAAAAAATTGACAACAAAAAAGCGGGAAGTATAATAAGAGTGTAATATATATTTTTGTGCCTTACTTTGTTGAAATTCGTAGTTTTAAGTGTGGTGCATAAAAATATTATAATATGTTATCTCGGTCAATTTAACTTGCTTGTTTTTTAAGCATTAGAGTTGACGGAGCAAGGGAATAAAAGGTTATGAAAAGCAGTTTTTATTAGTTTTTTACTTTAGTTATTATGACAGCTAAAAAAAATACAGACAAAATACAAACAATTGTTCCAGTTGGTGATCGTGTTCTTGTTGGTTTTTCTAAAAAAGAAGAAACTCAAACACAGTCTGGTATAATAATTCCAGATTCAGCAAGTCAAAAAAAACAAGGTCAGGGCAAGGTTGTTGCTGTTGGGGAAGGTAAGATTGATGACAGTGGTAATCTGGTTCCCGTGCAAGTTAAAGTTGGTGATACAATTGTGTTTTCTGAATATGCAGGAGAAAAAGTAAGTATTAATGATGAAGATTATTATGTGATAAGTGAAAGTAATATTTTAGCAATAATTAAATAACCAATACAAACAAAGGGGTTTTAAGAAAATTCGTGTTATTTAATAGAAACAAGTATGTTGTTTATTAGTGTTTATTAACTGTAAATTAATTAAAATTATGGCAAAACAAATTCTTTTTGCTGAGCAAGCTAGAAAGTCACTAAAGAATGGGGTTGAGGCTGTTGCAAATGTAGTTAGTGTTACCATTGGACCACGAGGTCGTAATGTTGTGCTTGATAAGGGGTTTGGCACACCAACAGTTACAAATGATGGAGTTTCAATTGCTAGAGAAATAGAACTTTCAGATAAATTTGAGAATATGGGAGCAGAGATTGTCAAAGAGGTTGCGAATAAGACAAATGAGGTAGCGGGAGATGGAACAACAACTGCAGTTATTTTAACAAATGCAATTGTTCAAGAGGGAATGAAGCAGGTTGCAATGGGAGTTAATGCAATGGCTGTGCGGTCTGGAATTGAAAAAGCGTCAAAAGATGCAGTGGAAGAATTAAAGAAAATGGCAAAACCAATAAAGGATAAAACTGAAATTAAGCAAGTAGCTTCAATCTCTGCTGAATCAGAAGAAATGGGTAAGATAATTGCTGAGACAATTAGCAAGGTTGGTAAGGACGGCGTTGTAACTGTTGAAGAGTCTCAGATTTTTGGTATAGAATCCGAAGTTGTAGAGGGGCTTGAGTTTGACCAAGGATATCTTTCTCCATATATGGTTACAAATACAGAGCGAATGGAGGCAGAATTTAAAGATCCAGCTATTTTAGTAACAGATAAGAAAATTGCAGCAATGAACGATATCTTGCCTGTGCTTGAAAAAATAGCACAGTCTGGAAAAAAAGAACTCGTTATTATTGCTGAAGATATTGAAGGAGAGGCACTCACTACGCTTGTAATAAACAAACTCCGTGGTGCTTTTAGTGCATTAACCATAAAAGCACCAGGGTATGGTGACAGAAAAAAAGAAATGCTTGAGGATATTGCAATTATACTCGGGACGACTGTTATATCAGAAGAAAAAGGTATGAAGCTTGAAAAAGTAGAACTTAATCAGCTTGGAAGTGCCCGTAAAATAATATCAACAAAAGAAAAAACAATTATTGTAAGTGGTAAGGGTAAAAAAATAGAAATAGAAAATCGCATTGAGCAACTGAAAACACAACTCTCGCAAGCAAGCTCAAAATTTGATAAAGAAAAAATAGGAGAGAGAATTGCAAAACTATCTGGAGGAGTAGGTGTTATAAAAGTTGGAGCAGCAACTGAAACTGAAATGAAATATCTAAAACTCAAAATAGAAGATGCAGTAAATGCAACCAGAGCAGCGATTGATGAAGGAGTTGTTCCGGGAGGTGGCGTTACTCTTGTTAATGTTGCAAGATCTCTAAAAAACAAACTCGCATCAAATGCGGCATATGAAATTCAAGTTGGTTATGACATTGTTGTGCGAGCACTTGAAGCACCATTAAAGCAAATAGCTATTAATGCTGGTAAAGACGACGGTTCAGTTATTGTAGAAAAAGTTCAAAACGCCGAAGGAGATGCTGGGTATGATGCACTATTAGACAAATTTGTAAACAATATGCTTAGTGCTGGTATCCTTGATCCAGTTAAGGTTACGCGAAATGGAGTACAAAACGCATCAAGTGCGGCTGCTGTATTGCTTACAACCGAAGCTGCGGTTGCTGAAGAACCTAAAAAAGACACAGCAGAAGGTATGCCTCCTGCTGGAATGCCTGGAGGAATGCCTGGGGGTTTTTAAAACAACACCCTGAGGGTTATTTGCAGAGATAAAAACAAAACACAATACAAAAAACGCCACGAAGGCGTTTTT
>CAYRGE010000024.1:0-8256 GCA_964423985.1 uncultured Candidatus Saccharibacteria bacterium
CTTTGGCAGAGGTGCAGAAAGACTTGCTAATTATGGAGCTACGGCAAGTTATGACACTCGCGCATTCATAGGTGGTAAGGAATACGGTAAAGCAGGTGGAAAGGGTGGCTATGACGCAAAGGTAAAGACAGAAGCGGAGAAAGTTGATGCACAACACAAGAGAGTTTCTGGGTCAGTAACAACAAGAGATGGCTCAACCTCAACACCCCTTGCCGTGGGCAAAGATGGTGGATTAGTTTATAAAACCGTAACAGACAAAAAAACAGGTGTCAAAACAAGAAAAGCAATGACTGTTGGAGAGCAATATTCTGAAAACTTAAAACCTACTTATAAAAAACCAAAAGAAAAACCTGTAGAAAACACAAACATTAAAAACAAAAGAGTTCGTAAGGCAGCTCATATAGCTCACAAGGTAGCTCACAAGGTAGCTCAGACGGCTTCTCCTGCTGGTTCTTTTATTAGAGATGTTTTTACTTATAGTAGGGCAGAAGCAAATAGAGAGGCAGCGGCGTCTATTGCAAAAAGAGAAAGTGGGGAGTCTAAAAAACTAGACAAAATAAAATCTTTTCTTGCTGGAGAAACTGGCGATCTTGGCACTTCTGGTGGGGGTGGTGGAAATACCTCTACTAGCAACAAAAGCGAACCCCTTATAGTTCCAGGAACCGCATACCGCCCCAGAGAAGATAGTTAATTTTGTAGAAATTATTAAAAATTTGTTTTTTATTTTAAAAGAAAAAACAAAAACCTAAAAAGCAGTGTGTTTTATTTATTTATCTCAAAAATAATATGCAAAATAACCAAGAACTACGTAAACAATTTTTTAATGCCCCTAGGGAGATAAAGGCTCTTATTCTACACAAAAACTTTGGTCCAGAAATTTTTATAATATGTGACGAGCACGGTGTGTCAGCAAAAAAATCACTAGACATTGAAGATATTGTCATTGATGTGCTTTTAGGGCAACTTAACCCAAATAGTCTTACTAAAACTATTATGCAGAAAACAAGTATCTCTGAGGACATAGCACAAAATATTACGGAAAATATTACGGAAAATATTTTTAAAGGAGTAATGGATTCTTTAAAAAAAATATATTCCGTCAATAATAAAAAACCAGCACTGACTGCTTCTGACAAGGAAATTGATGGACAAGAAACAGAGCAACCTATGAGCAGCACAGACATTGGTTTAAATACTCAAGAAAAACATCTGAGCACTACTAACAATAACCAAAACAAACCGTTATTTATTAGTGATTTTGAAAAAAAACTACAAAAAGCATCACAGGAAGAAAACACTGAGGAAAGTGACAAGGATAAGCAAACAAGTGATCCTTATCGTGAACAAATCAACTAAACTATTTTTTGTTTCTTAATATAACCACTTCATTAGCAATTATTATGAACTTCAAAGTACCACAGCATCTTGATATAGAAGATAAAGTTTTTGGTCCTTTTTCGTTTGTGCAGTTTATATATATTATTGGTGGAGCAGGAATTGTTTTAACACTGTGGAGGTTCTTACCTCCTTATATATCTATTTTTATAATAATACCTGTTGTTTCCTTCACTTGGGCTCTTGTTTATTTTCCTAAAAAAAAATATGGTAGCTCTTTTGTGTCTCTTTTAGAATCTGCTTTTGTTTTTTTTACAAAAGCAAAATTATATACCTGGAAAAAAGTAAAGAAGAAAAACTCTGTGCGTGAAAAATTAACCACAAGAAAAATAAACAAGCTTCCACAAGGACTAGAGTTGTCTGATGTTTCTGACAGTAATCTACAAAATCTTTCATGGAGCGTTGATGTTAACGAAACCAAGGACTCTTCAATAAAATTTAAAAAATAATTATGCCAAATAATTCACAGCCTTCACAAAATTTTGTTCCTGTAAAAGAAATACGCGATGGTGTTGTTATTTTGAACGACAACTCTATGCATATGATATTAATAACATCTTCAGTAAACTTTGCGCTTAAATCAGATGATGAGCAAGCTGCATTACTGGTACAGTTTCAAGGATTTCTTAATTCACTTGAATATTCAACACAAATACTCATACAATCGAGAAGGTTAGACATTAGACCATATATAACACTTCTTCGTGGTCGCCTTAAGGAACAGTTGAGCGACCTAATGCGCATACAAACACAAGAGTACATGGAATTTATTCAAAGTTTTACAAAAAACGAAAACATAATGACTAAAAGTTTTTTTGTTGTAGTTTCATTTTCCCCTTCAAAAAAACTTTCTCAAATAAAGAAGGGTGGTATAATGTCTACACTAAAAAATATTGTAGGTAAAAAAGACGCGTCAAAAACAGAATCAACTACAAATATTGCTATATTTGAAGAAGCAAAATCACAACTTGAACAACGAGTAAATGTTGTTAAGCAAGGACTATCACGGACGGGAATACGAGCGGTGCCTCTTGGGACAGAAGAGGTAACGGAGTTATTTTACAGAACACTAAATCCTTCATATAGTGAGGAGCAACTTAAAAAACAATAAAAAAATATGTCATTATTTGGAAACAAAAAACAAACAAAAAACAACGATAACTTAATGCCTGTTTTACCGGATGAAATATACGGTTCGTCTGAACTTGAGTTGAGAGATGTTATTGCACCATCTGCTATAAAAATTAGCTCTAAAGAAATACATATTGGAGAGAAAATTGCACGCACTTTTTTTATAACATCATATCCAAGCATTATTTCATCTGGCTGGCTTTCTCCATTAATCAACCTTAGTAAGGTTTTTGATATTTCAATTTTTATACAACCACTTGACACCACAAAGGTTCTTAAAAAATTTCAAAAAAAGGTTGCGGAGGTTCAAAGCCAAATAAACATTAGAGCTGAGAAAGGGTTTGTACGCGACCCACAGCTTGAAACAGCGCACGAAGACCTCGAAGATCTCCGTGATGGCCTTCAGCGTGCTGAAGAAAAAATGTTTGATGTAGGCTTCTATATTACTGTTTATGCATACAGCCACGAAGAACTACTAAAAATAGAATCTGAAATAAAATCTCTACTTGAATCAAAGTTAATATATTTACGCCCCGCAATGTTTCAACAAGAAAGTGGGTACAAAAGCACTATGCCTTTTGGAAAAGATGATCTTGCTATATACTCAAAACTTAATTCAGCACCACTTTCAAGTATGTTTCCTTTTGTTTCTTTTGATTTAACTTCTGATAGAGGTATATTGTTTGGTGTAAATCGACATAATTCATCTTTAATACTTTTTGATCGTTTTTCTCTTGAAAACTATAATTCTGTAACTTTTGCAAAGTCTGGTTCTGGTAAATCATATGCCATAAAACTTGAAATACTGAGGAGCCTAATGCTTGGTGTAGATGTTATTGTCCTTGACCCTGAAAGAGAGTATGAACACTTAGCAGAGTCAACTGGTGGTAGGTATTTTACTATATCTCTTACTTCTAGTAGTACAATAAATCCATTTGATCTTCCCATTGCAATGGACGGGGAGTCAAATGCTGATGTGTTGCGGTCTCATATTATATCTCTCGTGGGTCTTTTCCGTATTATGCTTGGTGGTCTTACTCCCGAAGAAGATTCTGTTATAGATCGTGCAATAACAGAAACATATGCACTAAAAGATATTACTGTTGAATCTGATTTTTCAACAATAGAACCACCACTACTCTCTGATTTTGAGCTAGTGCTGTTTGGTATGACTGGGTCAGAGAGTTTAACCCAAAAATTATCAAAATTCACAAAAGGGACTTGGTCTGGTTTTCTAAATAAACCAACAAATGTTGATATAAATAAGAAGTTTGTTGTCTTTTCGCTTCGTGATATGGAAGACGAGCTTAAGCCAGTAGCTATGTATATAATAATGAATTTTATATGGAGTGCTGTTAGAAAAAACCTCAAAAAACGCTTGTTGGTTGTTGATGAGGCATGGTGGATGATGAAATCTGAAGATACAGCTTCTTTTTTGTATTCACTAGCAAAAAGAGGTCGTAAATACTATTTAGGACTTGCAACAATAACACAAGATGTTGGTGACTTCTTACAATCACCTTATGGGGTGCCAATATTAACAAACTCGTCTATACAACTACTCTTAAAACAGTCCCCAACCTCAATCAACCGTGTTCAAAAAACATTTAACCTAACTACGGAGGAAAAATATTTATTACTTGAGTCTGGTTTAGGTGAGGGTATATTTTTTGCTGGTTTAAAGCGTGTAGCTATAAAAATTATTGCATCTTACACGGAAGATCAAATTATTACCTCTAACCCATCAGAAGTTTTAGCAATAAAAAAAGCGCGAGCTGAACTTGAAGAGTCGGAGCAAGCTACAATTTAGTTTAAATAAAAGAAAATATGGTCTTTAATAAAAACAGAAACAATTATGCCTAAAAAGAAAATGAACGGAGTTGGTTTTTGGATGATTGTTGCTGTTTCTTTAATAAAAGACACCTTGGACCTACTTTTAAACATAACGATCGTTTTGACTATTCTTGTTCAATTTTCAACTTTATTTTTTGGCTTTATTATTGGATTTTATTTATTTTATGTGGGAGTAAAACCAACAACAAAAAAATTGGCAATTTGGCTAATAACTGTTATTATTGAATTAACTCCAATAATAAGTTTGTTGCCATCTGGAACTTTTATGTTGTTTGTAATTCGCAAATTAGAAAACAATGAGGCTTTTAAAAAATTTAGCCAACAGAAAATGTTACTTAATAAATAATATATGTATAATTTTAAAAAAACAATTAATGCTTCTGTGATAATAGCAACTTTTAGTGTTTTTTTTATTTTTCCACATATTGTTCTTTCCCAATCTATATCAGAAATATTAATTGAAAAATTTGGCTCAAATACAAACGAAAATGCCTTAAGATTTTTAGGTGGTCAACAGCCCAACAATAACCAAAACCAAATACCGGCAATAAATACACCTTCTATTTTTATCCCTGAGACAGGTCACCTAGATATTTTAAATGATATTATCTTAAACACACCTACCATTAAAGAAGTTAGAAGCGGTGCAATACAATCTAATCTTGTTGTTTCTAAAAAACCAGAACACCCAGGCCCTAATGAATTAGTAGAAATAAGTATTAAGAGCCATATAACTGATTTAAAAAGAGCTGATATCTCTTGGTATGTAAATGGCAGACTAAAAGAAAGTGGTGAGGGTTTGTTCCATTTTAGTTTTTTTACTGAAAATATTGGTAGTATAAACACGGTAAAAATCTCTGTAAAAACATTTGAAGGAATTTATTTTGAAAGGATTATTGTATTTCGTATTGCTAATGTTGATTTATTATGGGAAGCAAAAACACACACACCTCCTTTTTATAAAGGAAGGCCACTGGCATCTCATGAAAGCGAAATTCGTATTGTAGCAATAGCAAATTTTGTTTTAAACAACAGAAACATTAATCCTAAAAATCTTTTATATGTTTGGAGAGAGGGTGGTGTAGTGAACGAAAAAGCTTCTGGTTTTGGTAAAGACACATATTATGCAAATACTGGTATACCATTTGATACTCTTGATGTTTCAGTTGAAGTAATTTCTCGTGATGAAAAAATTACAGCAATAAATAATATTAAAATAAAAACCATTGACCCTAGAATTGTTTTTTACAAAAAATCTCCACTTGAAGGAATTCTCTTTAATATGGCTATCCCCCAATCCTTGTCTATTTCAACTTTAGCAGAGGTTGAAATAGTTTCTGAGCCTTATTTTGCCTCAAAAAAGGGGTTTAACCATAAGTGGTATATGAACAACAAAGAACTTACGGAAAAATCACGATCTCTTGTTATTAGAAATGTACAAGGGCTTGGAATATCAAATATTATGTCAATTATAAAAAATCCAATAAAAACCTTTCAAACCACAAACAATGATATAATTATAAACATGGAAGATAATGTTTTTTCTGCTCATAGATAATTTTTATGAAAAAATTTTTAAATAAAAAAATAAAAATACCAATATTATTTCTTTCTTATTTTATTTTTACTAAAAGTGTATTTGCTGAGTTATCTGATGGCTATGTGCCACTTGAGGCACTTCCTGGAATAACTACGGACACCACCGTTTCTTTTGAAGCCTATGTTAACGCTATGTTTCAAGTGGGAATTGGGGTGGCTATTGTTTTGGCTATTATTGTTATTATTATTGCTGGTCTTGAATACATATGGGGAGCCTCAAATGAAACTATGCGCGCAGATGCTAAAAATAGAATTACTAGATCTATAGTGGGTTTATTAATAGTGCTTGGATCGTGGCTTCTTTTAAATATGATTAATCCATCACTAACATTAATACCTAGCCTTGACATAGAAGCTAGTCCCATTACAGTAACTACCACCAAACCAACTGATAAGAGTGATGAGTGGGCTATGTGGTTTCTTTGGGGTCATATTCCTCAGTATTAATTTTTTATTTTCATTTATGTCAAAAAAAACTCTTTTTGTAATATTTATAATTATTTTTACTATCACACTTAGCGTGGTGGCTTGGTTTATATTTACAGACAAAAAAACTGATCCTGTTAACAATGGGCCTGTCAACAATGAGCCTGTTTTTGGACAAGGGGATTATATAAAAGATGACCCTAATTACAACAACAACAACAATGAACAAAACGTACTTCTTACAGAGGGTACTGTTCCTGTTTTATACCAACTACATACTAGTGCGGTTGCTGGTTTAATTCCCATTACAAAAACAATAGATGAAGAAAATATAGGTTTTATTAGATATATTGAAAGAGGTTTGGGTCATATTTATCAAACAAACACAAGTGATTTAAAAAAGGTTCGATTATCAAACGAAACAATAAATGGAATTTATGATGCTATTTTTAGCACAGATGGAGAATATGTGGTGTTTAGAAGTTTTATTGAGGACACTAAAACAATAAAAACATATTCAGTAAAAATACCAAACACACCTGAGTCAAGCCTTGAAGAGGGTGTTTATTTGCCAGACAATATTATTGCACTACAAACAAACTTACATAGACCAGATAGTTTGTTTTATCTATATAAAACAAACAGGGTTTATGGTGTAATTTCAGATTTTAAAAATGAAAAAACTTCCTATGTTTTTTCATCACCTTTTCTTAGTTGGGCGACTGCTTGGGTTGAAAAAGATACTATTGCACTACAAACGAAACCTTCTTTTAATGTACCTGGTTCTCTCTATTTATTAAACACTAAAAACAAAGAGCTAAAAAACATTTTTAACAAAAAAGAAGGTCTTACAACATTAACTAACCCAACCATATCTAAAATTTTATATTCAAAAAAAACAAATAAAAATATAAATACTTATTTATATGGTGTTATTTCAAAAAAAACAGCAGATTTACCAATAACTACACTCCCTGAAAAATGTGTATGGAGTAGTTCTGGTCTTATATTATACTGCGCAATACCTGAACAAACACAACAGGGCTTATTGCCAGATGATTGGTATAAAGGAGTTATATCTTTTAATGATTCTATCTGGAAAATTGATATTGAAACACAAGAAATCCAACATTTGTTTATATTAAACACACCAACAGGTGATGGAATTGATGCAACAAAACTAGCTCTTAATAAAGAAGAGAATAAATTATTCTTTATTAATAAAAAAGACAACACTCCATGGATGTTGTCACTTGATTAATCTTAATGTTTTTAAATTAATTCCAAATTAATTTAAAAAGGTATCTCTGTTTAAATAACTGAAGTTAATTAAATACACATGTATTGCCATTATAAAACTATAGTATATTTATGTCATCTAATAAATTAACAAGTAATAAGTAAAACATAAAAATACTAACATAAATAATGTATTAGTATTTTTATAAAAAGCATGAAAATTGCTAATTATACAAAAAAACAAAACTTCGCTCTTTTTGGTGTCTACTTTATTGGGTGCAATTCATAAACCAGTATAAAACCCCGTCATTGCGAGAATTCTGGATTGCTTTGAACCTCGCAATGACAGATAACTGCTCGTGATGTCAAACAACTGTTTAAGCCCTCGTCTTTGCGAGAAGTGTAGCGGTAGCGGAACGACCGAAGCAATCCAAACTGTACCGTCATTGCGAGAAGCGATAGCGACGCGGCAATCTAGGATGAAACTTTAAACATTGAAACAACAACTCTGGATTGCTTCGTACCTCGCAATGACAGATAATATCCACAATAACAAATAAACTCTAGCAATGACAGGTAGTTACTAATAATGACAAACAGAGCTCGTAATGA
>CAYRGE010000025.1:0-8255 GCA_964423985.1 uncultured Candidatus Saccharibacteria bacterium
TTGTCACAATCATTGCTTTGGCTCGCCCGTGCAGAAGCTCCGAAATAGTATTTTTGTAATGCTCTACAATAAAACCAATTTTCTGCTCAATAGTTTCTGGGTGATTTCTGATATATCTCCTAATCGCGGACATTGCTCTGGATCTTGGCACTTCTGGATTCTCCGGTATATCTTCAAGAATCTTAAAATATTGTTTGTAAGTTGTATAATTTTTCAAGACATCTAAAATAAAACCCTCCTCTATGGAGACTTCTAGGTTCAGGGTTGAATTCAAGGAGGTTTTTACTTATATGTTTGTTTTGTTTTTAGTAAATAAAAATAGATAAAATAGTAGTTTTGTTGCAGTTCTTGCTTATCTGCAAAAAAACGAGGTTTAAATTTTTAGATATATTCAAGCTCGCACTTGATGCGTCGTACACCAGCAGAGCTGGCACTTTCTTTTTTAATTTTAAATTTTCCTTTTATTTCTCTTGTGTTTTTTATATGAGGACCACCGCATACTTCTTTTGAATAAACCATTCCTTTTTCTGTTTTTATTGTATACACATCAATAATATCTGGATATTTTTCCCAGAAACACCCTAATACCCCCGAATTTTTAGCATCTTCTTTTTTTATCTGCTCCATCAATATGTCGCAATTTTCTTCTATTGCCTTATTGACATAATCCTCAACCTTATTTAAAATATCCCTATCAATCTTTTCATAATGTGTTACATCAAAACGAATTCTATCTTTATTTATGTTTGAGCCAGCCTGACTAATATGCTCTCCTAAATTTTTACGCAAACCAGCAAGCATAAGGTGAGCGCAGGTATGTAGCTTGGTTGTATGTGGATCTGTATCTATTAGACCTCCTTTAAACTTTTGTTTTGCACCAGCACGCGACTTCTCTTGGTGTTTTTTCATCTCCTTGTCAAAAGCATCAATATCAACTACTTGTTTATTTTCACTAGCAATCTCTAGTGTCATTTCCACAGGGAAACCATATGTTGAAAACAACCTAAACGCTTCTTCCCCAGATATGTTTTCTTTATTTATTTTTTCAAGCTCATTAAGTCCTTTTTGAAGTGTAGCCCTAAATCTTCCTTCTTCTTTTTTTATCTCCTTTTTTATCTCTGTATGTTTCTCGTTCAAATAAGGGTGTGTTTCTTTGTATTTTTTTATAACAACATCAACAATCAAAGCCATAGACACATCAGATATATTTAATACATCCATATATCGCACTGAACGCCTAATAAGTCGTCGTAAAATATAACCGCGACCCGTGTTTGAAGGAATAACTTCGTCTGCAATTATAAATACTGCCGTGCGGATATGGTCTGCTATAATTCTCTTTGCTTTTAACACAGAAATATCGTCGCTAAGTTTATTTGTTTTTTTTGCTAATTTATCCAACTCACTCATAATTGGAACAAAAAGATCTGTTTCAAAAATATTATCTTTATCTTGTGTTGCCATAGCAAGACGCTCTAATCCAGCACCAGTATCAACATTTTTTTGTGGAAGTTTACCTATAATCTTTCCATCTTTTTTTTCATACTCAATAAAAACATCGTTCCAAATTTCTACTATTTTCTGCTCCGAGTCTGCTTTTATAAACTCTTCTTTATTTTTCAAATTAAGACCACCACAAACATCATAAAACATCTCCGTGTCAGTACCACACGGACCACTATCTCCTGAGCTCCACCAATTAGTATTGCCTTCCATAAAATAAATTCTCTCTTCTGGAATTCCTAAACCTCTCCATAACTCAAATGATTCTATGTCTTTGCTTGGAATAATTTTGTTTCCACCAAAAACAGTTACAAAAATACGAGATGGATCAAGCCCTAGTCCTTCTTCTTTTGATGTGAGGAATTCGTAACTCCATTTTATGGCATCTTTTTTAAAATAATCACCAAGAGACCAGTTTCCCAGCATCTCAAAAAAAGTATCATGGGTGCTGTCTCCAACTTCTTCAATGTCTTGCATTCGTACACATTTTTGTACACTCGCCAAGCGACTTCCTTTTGAATGTTTTTTGCCTAAGAGATACGGTATTAACGGTTGCATTCCAGCAGTTGTAAAAAGTACGGACGGGTCGTCCTTGGGCACCAAAGACACGCCATTAATAATTTTATGTCCGCGTTTTTTAAAAAACTCTAAAAACCGATTTCTGATATTTTCTGATTGCATGTTTTTAATATTATATCACTGTGTGTTTATTTTGTGAAAAAACACAGCGACGCACTATGTCAAAAACACAAATACGGATTTTAGTTTTTAAAATATTAAATGTAATGTAAAATAAGCAATATGTTAAACAACCTAAAAGACTTTTTTAAAAACATTGCGTGTTTTTGTGGTTTTTTAAATAAAAACACAAAACGCATTTACCTAGACAATGCTGCTTCAACACCTGTGTGCAAAGAAGTCCAGAAAGAAATGATGTCGTGCTTAAAAAATAAGCATGGAAACCCTGGTGCTATACACAGCGAAGGAGTTGTCGCAAAAAACACAATAAACAATGCACGCAAAGAGGTTTCAAGCAGTATCTCTGCTCATCCTGATGAGATTATTTTTACAGGAAGTGGCACGGAATCTAATAATATTGCAATTATTGGAATTATAAAATACTACTTAAAAAACAAGGACAATAAACACCAGCCTCATATTATTTCAAGTACTATTGAGCATCCTTCTGTTCATAACACACTACAAACACTTAAGTCGTCAGGAGACATATCTGTAACATATATAAATGTTGATTGTGATGGTGTTGTTGATATAAAAGAATTCAAGAATGCATTAAGAAAAGAAACCATTCTTGTGTCTATTATGCACGCAAATAACGAAATTGGCACAATACAGCCAATTCGTGAGCTAGCAAAAATTGTACGAGATTTCAAGAAAAAAACCAAAGCAAAATACCCTCTTTTACACACCGATGCTTGCCAGTCATTCGGCTATCTAGATGTAAATACAAAAAAACTTGGAGTAGATCTTATGACCTTTAGTGCGTCTAAGATTTACGGACCCAAGGGAATTGGAGCTCTGTATATAAAAAGAGATATTGATGTCTTGCCTTTATTTTATGGCGGAACACAAGAGCAAGGAATAAGACCTGGTACAGAAAACCTAGTTAGTATTGTTGGTTTTGCTAAGGCGGTTTCAGTAAACGAAAAAAAGAAGGGTTCAGAAAACAAGAGATTAACACTTCTTCGTGATGAGCTTTATGGTTTATTTTTTGACGGAATCTCTAATGTGTCTATAAACGGAACACTTAAAAACCGATTGCCAAACAATTTAAATATTTCAATCCCTGATATGGATAGCACTGAAATAGTTCTCCGTCTTGATGCAAAAGGAATTGCTTGTTCTACGCAAAGTGCATGCAAAAGCAACACAGGTGTTTCGTCGTCTGTTGTTTTGGCTCTTAATTCAACAAAAAATAAAAAGGTGAGTAGTTTGCGATTTTCACTAGGAAGAAACACAACAAGGAGTGACATTCATAAAACTGCACAAGCTGTTTTTGATGTACTCAAAACAATGAATACTTAGACTGCTACCATAAAAACACTTATCTAGAATCAAACATCCTCAACACAAAAAGTGTTCTTGTTTAGAAAAATAGGCTTACTTGTCTTTATCATTGCCCTGTTGTTTGTAAAAATGATACAATAGACAACATAGCATAATATAAGAAACATAAACAATGGAAGAACTTACAAAAACACAACTTATTCTACTTGCTTTATTTGTAAGCTTTGTAACTTCAACAGCAACAGGAATCGTAACAGTAACTCTTATGGAACAAGCTCCACCTGGTGTTACCCAAACAATCAACAGGGTTGTAGAGCGAACGATAGAAACAGTTGTTCGCCCAGAAAATAAAGAAACAATACTTGTTGAAAAGCAGGTTATTGTAAAAGAAAAAGATCTAATAATAAATGCAATTGAAAAAAATTTAAAAAGTACCGTGCAGATAAAAAGTATTTTAGACAACAAAGAAACCCTTGTTGGATTAGGTGTAATTCTTGCAGAAAATGGTCTTGTGGTTACAGATAGTAATATTGTTGCTTATGATAATCTTGTTGCGGAATATGAAGGAAATCGGTTTGCTATTTCAGTCATTCCTATTAACAACAAAGTTGATGTAGGTTTTGTTCTTATTAAGCTCTCTACTACACAAAAAGAGGTATTGGAAGAAAACGAAACAAGCGACACTCTAGTCGACAGTAATGGCGAAACAAAACCCGAGACAATATTCACGCCAATAACACTGGGAAACTCTGACAATATAAAACTTGGACAAACTATAATTGCATTTGGCTGGGATAAAAGCAACAGTGTCCACATTGGTTATATTGAAAAACTTGACTGGGATAATTTAATAGACGAAGAATCTGGTGAGAACATTAATTTACTCTCTAGTATTCACACTAGTACGAATATTAAAAAAGAAAATAGTGGTAGTTTATTAATCACAACCGCTGGCAAAACTGTTGGCATAAACATAACAACAGCAGAAAATCGTTTTGCAATACCCATAAACACAATAAAAAAAGAGGCTACATTATTTTTTAACAACACAGAAAAAAACAACGATACAAACAATAAGTATTTTATGGAAATATTGGAACCTTTTATAGATAAAATAAAAGTCTTAAACTGAGAAACGAAGTAGTCTGGAGTTGTTGTTTCGGATTTAAGGTTTTGTACTGGATTACTGTTCTGTACCCCATAAAGTAGACATAAAAAAACACCGTAATTATGAGCACTCTCTGTCATTGCGAGGTGCGAAGCAATCCAGAGTTGTTGTTTCGGATTTTAAAGTTTTGTTCTATTTGCTTCGTCGTTCCGCTACCGCTACACTTCTCGCAAAGACAGAGTGGCTTAAACTATGGCTTGCTTCGCACTTATCACTTCTCGCAAAGGCTGTAGACAGTTTGTGGCATTTATCCATCATTACAGCGACATATAATAGCTATATAGGATTTTATATTTTAATAAAAAACTAATTAAAATATAAAATTACTATTGTTGACGCCCTACACATAGAGTGGTATTATATATTTTTAAGAGTTTGTTTAATTTTAGTTTTTAGTTTAAAATTAAGACAATAAAATCAATTATTAACAATAAATTTTATTAATTCAAAATATACTATGCCTCCATTCAATAACTTCACAACAAAAGCACGGGAAGTAATCCGAAAATCACACGAACTTGCCATTGAGCGAGGGCAAAACCAAGTGAGTCCTATGCATCTTATCGTTGCTCTTTTGCTACAAGAGGAAAGTCTTATTGTTTCAATCCTTGAAAAGATGGAGGTTGACACTGAACTTCTAATTAATTCTCTTCTTGAAAAAATAGAAACGAACGATACTTCAAATGTATTATCACCATCATATCAAGTCTATGTTACTCAAGAATTCGGGCAAACACTTGAAGAAAGTGGGAAAATCGCAAACAAACTTGAGGATGAGTTTATATCCACAGAGCATATATTAATTGCTATTATTAGCACAAACAACGAGGCCAGAGAAATACTTTCTCGTTTTCGTATAAACAAAAATTCAGTTGTTTCCGTGGTAAAAGAGCTAAAAAAAGAAGGGATACCAACCCCTGATAAACAGCAAAAGTTTAAGGCAATTTCAAAATACACAAGAAACCTTACAAATCTTTCAAGAGAAGATAAACTGGATCCTGTAATAGGTCGTGATGCTGAAATTAATCGTATTATGCAAATATTATCGCGACGCACCAAAAACAACCCAATACTTATTGGCGAAGCTGGGGTTGGTAAAACAGCGGTGGTAGAGGGTTTAGCTAATAGAATGGCAAAAGGTGATATTCCTGAATCTCTAAAAAACAAAGAACTTGTTTCTCTTGATCTCGGGTCTCTTGTTGCTGGAACAAAATATAGAGGTGAATTTGAGGATAGATTGAAAAAAATAATGAAGGAAATTGAACAAGCTGATGGAAAGATAATTTTGTTTATTGATGAAATTCATACAATTGTTGGAGCAGGCGCTGCAGAAGGTTCAATTGACGCTTCAAATATGCTAAAACCAGCTCTTGCTAGAGGAGAATTGCGTGCAATAGGAGCAACAACACTAAAAGAATATCAAAAATATATTGAACGAGACCAGGCACTCACAAGGCGATTTCAACCTGTTCATGTTAATGAACCATCGCTTGAAGATACTATTGCTATTCTTCGAGGACTTAAAGAAAAATATGAAATATATCACGGTGTGAGGATTACAGATGATTCCATTGTTGCAGCAGTGCATTTAAGTAGTCGCTATATAACAGATAGGTTTCTACCAGATAAAGCAGTAGATCTTATGGACGAAGCGGCTTCATATTTGCGTCTTTCTCTTGAAAACAAGCCACCTCTTCTTGAAGAAACACATAGACGAATTGTTCGCCTTGAAATTGAAAAGGAGGCGCTTAAAAAAGAAAACCTAGAAAGCAAGAGGGGTTCCACAGCAAAAATAAGAACAAGAAAAATTGACAAAGAAATTGCTGATTTGCGTGAAAAAACACGCGAACTTGAGCTTAAGTGGAAAAACGAAAAAGAACTTCTTGTTGGTATGCGTACGATTAAAAAAGAAATTGAGGCGCTTAGGCTTGAAGCAGAAACTGCTGAGGCGAGTTCAGATCTTACCAGAGCGGCTGAAATTAGATATGGGGAAACGCCAAAACTTGAAAAAGAACTAAATACTAAAAGCAAAAAACTTAAAAAACTTCAACGATCTCGTAAAATACTAAAAGAAGAAATAACTGAAGAAGATATTGCATCTATTGTTTCGCGTTGGACGAATATTCCAGTCACAAAAATGCTTGAAGAAGAAGCGGAAAAACTTGCACGAATGAAAAATAAACTCGGGGAAAGAGTAATAGGACAAGAAAATGCAATCTCAAGAATTTCTGATGCTGTTAAGCGTTCTCGTGTTGGAATAGCAGACCCAGACAAACCCATTGGTTCTTTTATTTTCCTAGGACCAACAGGTGTTGGAAAGACGGAACTATCAAAGCAACTTGCAAAATTTATGTTCAATAGTGAACAATCACTCATTAGAGTTGATATGTCTGAATATATGGAAAAACATGCTGTCTCAAAAATAATTGGCTCCCCACCAGGTTATGTTGGGCACGAAGAAGCAGGTTCATTGACGGAAATAGTGAGACATCGCCCATATTCTGTCTTGCTGTTTGATGAAATTGAAAAAGCCCATCCCGAAGTGTTTAATATACTACTACAAGTACTTGATAACGGCAGACTAACCGACGCCAAGGGTCGTACTATAAATTTCAAAAATACAGTTATAATAATGACATCAAACATAGGCTCCGAATATATTGACAAGGTGCAATCTGTTGGTTTTGCAAATGAAAATAATCAAGACTTTGGGCTTGAAAAAGCAAAGCAAAAAGTGCTGGATAATTTAAAGGATTACTTCAGGCCAGAATTTTTAAATAGAGTTGATGAGATAATTGTATTTAATATACTTTCTTCTAGTATTATTGAAAAAATAGTAAAAATACAAATTAATCTTATAAAAGACCGCCTAAAAGACAAAGAAATAACGCTTGAAATCAGTGAAGAAGCGATATCATATCTTTCAAAAGAAGGTTATGAACCTAAGTATGGAGCAAGGCCACTAAAAAGACTGCTTCAAACAAGAATACTGACTCCTGTTGCAAACCTTATGATTGCAAAAAAAATAGTACCTGGTGGGAAAATAGCTGTATTTATGAATAAAAAGGAAATGGTCATTGAGGTAGTAAAAAATAAGCGCAATACTCGCAAAAAACAAGCTATTAAAAAAGGAGCGAAGTTAGGGGTATCATAAGTTTTACAACGGCAATTTATTTACCAATAAGCACAAAACCAACTCGTCTTTGCGAGAAGTGGAGCAGTAGTGGAACGACGAAGCAATCCAGAGTTGTTGCGTCGGAGTTAAAACTAAAAAGAAAGACACTAAACGCGGAAGAAAGAATTGGGTCGAACCCCTGCGAGAGTGGGTTATGGATACGAAACAAGCCACTTTTTTGTCCTCATCCACGGATTTGCAAGCAATCCGCTCCTTCGTACAAAAAATTGGAACGAACCCTCGGGTTCTAGACAAAACCGCCCACTTTTCCGTGCCGTCGCCCTGCCATTTTGTCGCTACGCGACGGGCTTCTTTTGCTTTTTCCGCGCCTCAGGCGGAGGGTGGCGTTGCCCTCACTTCTTCCGAAGTATCTGTTTGTGA
>CAYRGE010000026.1:0-8156 GCA_964423985.1 uncultured Candidatus Saccharibacteria bacterium
ATTCTAAAACAACCCAATTTTCAGCTTGTGAAAAATTTTGAGTAGTTTTGCTTTCAGATTTAATTTTTTTACCGTAATCTATTAATTTTTTTCAAAATCTACTTCAATAATGTAATTATCAAAAGCCGAGTATTTTTTTATAAATACTTCTTTAGCATTTTCTTTTGAAATAAATCCTATTTTTTTAAGTAGATTTTTCATACCGCTCTTTTTATTGATTTAAAATACATAAATTTACTAACTTTAGTATACAATCATTCTAGTTTTTTACGGTGTGTGGATTAAACTATTCAAAGCATAAATACTTACTGTGTGAATGGGTTTTTAGGTCTATATTGAAGAGCTTCAAGTATGTGGATATCGGTTATGTTTTCATCGTTGGAAATATCTGCTATAGTGCGTGCCGTTTTTAGAATTCTATGATATGCACGAGGAGATAGTTCAAGTTGTTTTGCGGATCTGTTCAATAAATCACGGTTTTTCGCGTCTAATACAATATGTTTTTCAATATCTCTCACGCCCATTTCACTATTTAATAAAACCTTATTTAAGCCGAATCGTTTTCTCTGTATATTGCGTGCTGAAATTATGCGACCCCGTATGGCATTGGAGGTTTCACCTTTTTGCATGTCCGAAAGCTTTGTGTGTTCAATCTGTGAAACATGTACCCACATATCAATTCTGTCAACTATTGGGCCAGATATTTTTCGTTGATACTGCATAAGCCTTGACGGCGGACAAACACACTCTTTTTCTGTTCCATAATTACCACAATGACAAGGATTCATTGCTGCAACAAGTATGAATTTTGCAGGAAAAACTTCCGTACCTTTTGCACGAGAAATACTCACAAAACCTTCCTCAAGTGGCTGGCGAAGTGCTTCAATTACCCGTCTATCAAATTCAGGAAATTCATCTAGAAATAAAACACCCCTATGAGCCAAAGTGATTTCTCCAGGGCGAGGGATTGCTCCCCCACCAGCGATTGATACATAAGACGAGGTGTGGTGTGGTGCGCGAAATGGTGGATACTCCACAAGTCCACCCTGTATTTCTCCAACAACAGAATGAATACCTGTTACATCTATTGCTTCTTGCTGAGAAAGAGGAGGCAATATTGACTGTAATGCTCGAGCAAGCATTGTTTTTCCAGTTCCAGGGGGTCCAAAAAATGCAATATTATGACCACCAGCCGCAGCTATCTCACAAGCTCTTTTAGCTGATTCTTGACCTTTTATATCGCAAAATTCAACACCGTTTTTATAGTCGGTAGTGCTTGTTTTTAAAAAGTTGTCTTTTGGTGCCTTTGATCGATTTATGGAACTGTCTACACCATAAGATAGGTGTTCAACAATTTGTGTTAGGTTTTCAATTCCAAACACCTTAATATCGTTTATGTAGACAGCTTCTCTTGCATTTTCTTTTGGAAGGTATATTTCTTTGAAACCAGCTTCTTTAGCGCGCTTCGCAAGCAATAAAGCACCCTTTATGGGTCGTAAAACACCATCTAAAGACAATTCTCCCAAAAATAGCTTGTCTTTTGCATTAAAAGATAGCTCACCAGAAGATAAAAGATATGCAATAGCTATAGGTAAATCAAAAAGAGGACCTTCTTTTTTGAGATCTGCTGGTGCAAGCGAAATAGTCACTTTTTGGTTGCTGTGTTTTGGTGACTTAAACCCTGAATTTTTTAGAGCTGAACCAACTCTGTCTCGTGATTCCTCTACTGCCTTATCTGGTAAACCAACCACCACAAAGGAGTGTAACCCTTGTGCGGTGTCAATCTCAACATCAATTATTTGTGCTCGTAAACCTGCTGTTTGTGCTGAAAATACTCTTGCGAATGACATTAATTTGTTTCCATATATTTTTTACAAGTGCGTGCAGCTGGATTTGCTTCAAGGCGGTCTTCTTCAATGTTTTGACCGCTAATATCGCAAATTCCATATTTATTGTTTTCTATGCGAATAAGTGCGTCCCGTACCTCTTTTAAGCGGTTTTCAAGCACAACACTAACTGCTGCACGGCTCTCATATTCTTCTATTTCATCAGCAACTTCATTTTTATTGGACTTCATAACATTCATATCTACGGCCGTTGGTTCCCAGTCTGCAGGGTTGTGGGGGTTGATTCTAGCAACATCCAACAACTCTTTTTCAAGGCGACGTTGTTCCGTGATCAGCTTTTCTTTTAAGTTTTGTATATTTATCATAATTTTATTTTTATAGTAATAAAAAAGTAGGTGAATTACCAAGATGCAACATTACTTTGTGTTTTCATTTTTTTAAATTTTCAAATAATAAAATATTTTTTGATAAATTACCTAAAAACACGATTAATTAATGCCCTCATACTTTCTATCCCTGTTGTTATTATAAGCAGTCCGTCTTTAGGAACAAGATAAACAAGAATAACATCATTGTGAGTGTTTTTTAACACACGAACATCTTTATCACTTAATAACATATCAACAAACTGCCCATTATTAAGAATAGGTAATTCTGTAACAGAAGACATGTCAAGCACTATATTATTTTCCCACTTTAGCATTCCAGCGAATGATTGTTCAAAGTTCTGTACTTCAAATACAAAAAATGACTGATTGTTTGTTAGAAAAAATGTTCCAAACTTAAAGTTACTAGAAATATTTCGCAAAAGACGGCTTGGTATGTTATTTGCCCATAAAGAAATAAATACATCTGCGGAAATACTGTTTTGTTCAGTTAACACAATCTCTCGTAATTCATTTACACCGCCAGCACTAGTAAGATTTGTGTGAATAAGGTTTTTTATTTCCGTGGCTTGTAGTCCTGTTATATCAACAGAAACAAGTGAGTCGGGTATAATGGTTTGGCTTATAGTTATATTTGTGTCGTCTGTTATTTGTGTGGGCTGTATTTTGCTTGTGTGTTTTGAAAAAATAGACCATCCAGCAAAACCAGATAAACCAACAACCATAATAATAAAAATAGATACAAGGGCTTTTTTTATACCACCAGTACTTTCTTTTTGTAGTAAAACACTTCGTTTTGGTTCTAGGTGTTTTTTTTGTTCAGCAATTGCAATACTAGCAACAGACTGTTTTTGTTCTTTTATGGCAACTCCAACATCCGCCTGAAATGTCTTAATAGTAGGTGCTCCTACTTGTTCCCTTAATGGCTTTTCAGGAACAATTCTTGGTTTTGGTGGTGTGCTTTCTATTCGTTTAGTATTGGTAGCCATGGCAAGTGGTGTCTCCAAATAATTACCTTTAGTTTTAGGCTTAACTTGTTCGCTTTCTGTAGTCAATACAAAGGGTGTATCTAGGTGTTTTCCCTTGGGTTTTTGGAATTTTGCTCTGGAATTTTGCTCTGGAATTTTGCTTTTATCAACAAGGTCTCTTGTTGATGTCTGCTCGTTTGGTGTTGTTTTTAGTAGTGTGTTTTTCTGTTCACTGTCTTTATTAAAAATAATTTCAGCAAAGGAATTATGCTTAATCATTGGAGACTCTACCTTTGAGTGTTTGTTTTTTTCTGTAATATTCTGTGCCTCGTGTTCTTCTTCTGTTAAATCTATGTCAGTAGCAAAAACAGGTGGCACGCTTAGTGTTTTTGCTGTATTTTTTTGCGTGGAATCTATGTCTGTAAGTTGTTTTTTTCTTTGCGATAAACCCCTTAAGATCTCCTTTTCAATTTTTAGTTGCGACTCTTCTGGAGTCATTGGTTTCTTTGTTGGAATATATTTTGTTTGTGTTACTGCTTTTTCACTATCCCTTGCTAGTTGAGCATCTTTGTGTTTTTGCATTCCTGCGCCACTTGCTTTCTGAACACTTTCCATGTCTTTTTGGAAAGTCCTAACTTTTGAGAGAACATTAAAATCTTCTACTGGCAATACGGCAGGTATTTTCGCTTGCTGTTTCTTTTTTTTCCCAAAAATTTTAAACATAGAATAGTAACTAATTGCTTCCTTGCTTTTTGTTAAGTGTTTTAGTAAAGCCTAAATCAATATCCTTAAACAGATGATTTTGTTTTTTTATTCATTTTATCAAATTACTAAATAGTAATTGGAGCAGTATCGCCATCTTTTTAAAACAGAACCAACACCAAGTAGTGTGTTTTCTGAAATCTAAAAAACGAATAAGTCTTTCTGGAATTAAACCAAACCTATTTGCACAATAATAACAAAATAAAAAATCTTTGTAATTTTTACGCTAAAACATTTTCTATTTTTATGTTCGCGAATTTATTCTTTTATTATACCACCTACTTTTTGCATACACCACTTTTGGTGATGTGGACACACACAAAAGCAAGGAGTGTTTTATTCCTTGCTTTTGTAAAAACAAAAATTACTTGACAGATTAAGTTACTTACAATCACTAGAAGTTATTTGATAAAGCGAGCTTTGTTTTATTATTGTGATTGCAGTTTTGTAATTGCGAAGTACGAAGCAATCCAGAGTTGTCGTCTCGGATTTGAGGTTTTATACTGGGTTGCTTCGTCGTTTCGCTATCGCTACACTTCCCGTAAAGACAAAATTTGTTACTACACTTCTCGCAAAGATGGGGATATATTGCCACTTCGTTACGCTTCTAGCAAAGATGGTGTTGTATCGTTGTTTCGCTAATACTGATAAAAGTCGTTCACTTTTTTTGGTCTTGATTTGTAAGCTTATTAAGCCAAAGAGATAATGACTTATTGTTTTTTTATTATTAAAAACTTTCTTTGTTTATGTATTTGTTTCTTTCTGGCGAACAGCACGAGTTTTTTTTATGAGGTATTTTTTAGGGTTCTCACACAAATCAATAAAGCTGTCAGCTACTTCTCGCAATTTAGTTGATGCAGACTTTCCAAAAGCGATTACCTCAACTTGTGTTCCTACACTAAACTTTAAGTGCTCTACAAGTGGAATAAAATCACCATCTCCAGACACAATAACAACAGCATCAAGTCTGTGTGCAAGCCGAATGGCATCAACAGCAAGACCAACATCCCAGTCAGCCTTTTTTGCTCCACCAAAAAATATTTGCAAATCCTTTGTCTTTGCTTCAATTCCAAGTTTTTCAAGCGCATCAAAGAAGTTTCGTTCATCTCCAGCTTCTGTTGTTATAACATAAGCAACAGCACGAATTAGCTCGCGATCACTTACTGCTTCTTTCATTATTGCACCAAAATTAACACGAGACTTGTAAAGGTTTTTCGCACTATGATATAGATTTTGCGTATCAATAAAAACCCCAACACGCTGTCCCCTGTGTTTTATTATTGTCATATGATACTACTTAAAATATTTTTACTATTACGAAAAGATACACAGCTTGTATGGTTATTTTTTAACCTTAAGTCCTATTTTTTTTGCAAGTAAAACGTATCTGTTTTCGTCTTTTCTTTTTAAGTAACGGATATGTTTGTGGCGGTCGGCAACCATTTGTAATAATCCTTTTCGAGAATGATTGTCTTTGTGGTGTTTTTTCAAGTGAGACGCAAGTTCGTCTATTTGTTTTGACAGGATCGCAATCTGCACCTCAGGAGAGCCTGTATCTTTCTCGTGTTTTTGTGAATTTTTAATTATTTTTTGCTTCTTTTTCTTTATTAACATACGTTGTATTGTAGCACACACAAAACACTTAAGCAACCATTTATGTGTGCTTATTGCGTAAACACGCATAAAACCGTAAGATATTATAAGGTAAGTTAATATATTAAATTATGATTTCAGAAAAAATAAAAACACAACTAAAAGAAGCGACGAAGTCTAGAAATAAAATAGAGATGACTGTTTTACGAGACATCTTAACTGGTTTCACTAACAAACTTATTGAAATTGGCAAAACCCCACAAGATGTAATTAATGATGTTGAAGCCCTGTGTGTTATTAAGAGACTTGCCAAGCAGCGGAAAGACTCCATTAAGCAGTTTGAAAAAGCTGGGCGTAGCGATTTGGCTGGCGTAGAAAAAGCAGAATTTTTAATTCTTGAAGAATATATTCCACAAATGATGAGTAAAGAAGATATTACAACGGTTGCTATTAGCAAAAAAAGAGAATTAAACATTAAAGATAAGGCAAAAATAGGTGTTTTAATAGGAGCGGTTATGAAAGAGCTAAAAGACAAAGCAGATGGTTCAGCTGTAAAAGAAGTAGTGGAGGGTTTGTTTGGTTCTGGGGATAATAAAAATGGCGAGTATAATTAAAATAAAAAAGGAATTTCTGGAGCATCTTGAAATTGAAAAAGGCAGAAGCTTAAAAACAATAAGTAACTACAACAGATATTTAGAGAGATTTTTTAAGTACTCAAAAATTTTACACCACAATGAAATCAACGATGATATGGTGCGTAATTTTCGCCTTTGGTTAAACAGACAAAAAGGGGTTGATGGTGGTACTTTAAAAAAACGTACACAAAACTATTATCTAATAGCACTTCGTGTTTTTTTAAAATATTTAGTATGGAGAAACCTAAAATCTCTTTCGCCAGACCGCATTGAACTTGCAAAAACCCCTGCTCGTGAATTAGATATTATTTCAACAGAAGAACTAAACCGCCTTCTTGATGCCCCTAAAAAGGTGAATAAAAGTGAGGATATAAAGAGTTTGCGTGATTCCGCCATACTAGAAATGTTGTTTTCTACTGGACTGCGTGTTTCTGAGCTATGTAATCTTTCACGCGACATAGATCTTTCAAAAAATGAATTTTCTGTGCGAGGAAAAGGTGAAAAAATTAGAATTGTTTTTTTGTCTCAAGACTCAAAAAATATTTTGAAAAAATATCTAGCAAAAAGAGCAGATATTAATAATGCCCTGTTTGTGCGTATTATAAAAAATAAAAAAAACAGTACAACAGGGCTTGTGCCCAGGTCTATTGAACGAATAGTTAGGTATTATGCAATAAAGGCTGGAATTTCAAAAAAAGTAACACCACACACAATAAGACACAGCTTTGCCACCGACTTATTGCAAAATGGGGCAGATATTCGCTCTGTGCAAGCATTGCTTGGGCATTCAAACATAGCAACAACACAAATATATACACACATTACAGATAAGCAATTAAGAGAAATTCACAAATCGTTTCATGGAAGACGCAGAAAATTTTAAATAAAATGTAAATACAAGCAATGGTACATTCAAAGAAATAACGCAACACTTATGTCCTAATAAAAACTTCTGTGGGCGTAGCCCCGCCGAGTTTTTTCCAAAAGCGAGTATTAACAAGATGTTTAGTACGAGTAATCTCATTGTCTGTAATGTTAGCCTGCCGTCCTTGCGAGAAGCATAACGAAACTGTTTAACAATATTGTTGTCTTTGCGAGGAGTGCAATGAGGTGGAGCGACGAAGCAAACCAGTGATTTTGTACACCGTCTTTACCAACCCCCCCCTCCTCAACTTATCCACAACAATAAACTTGTATAAACATGGGGGTAGAATATAAATAATAGATATTAATTATTAAAGGCTTTGTCGTAACATTTTGTATTGTTGTTTTGCTTATAATAAAACATAAATATGGAAGATAAAAAAATACAATATGAAAATAAAAACCTAGAGAGCAGTGCTTCAGCACAGTCGTCTTCTCGCACTTCACTTATTGATTTTTTGATAAAAAGGGTTGGGTAAAAAATGAGCAACAAGCGATGTATTCAATAGTGGCGTTTATTGGAATCTGTATTTTAGTTATAATACTTCTTTCTGTTGGTGGTGGTTATGAATACGAAGACCCTGATAACTTTATTCCAGTAATGTAATTATAAATAAAACACTATGAGAAAATACTATAAGCAAAAAAAGCAAAAAATAAGGGCTTTACACCTATAGAACTTCTAGCAGTCATTGCCATTATTGGAGTATTGTCATCAGTAGTTTTGGCATCTCTTAATTCTGCTCGTGAAAAAGCCAGAGATGCGGTAAGACTTTCAGACATGAAACAAATACAGGTCGCATTAGAATTTTACTATCATGAGTATGGTTCAGATCCAGCGAGCACCCGAAATTGTTGTAGTGGCTGGACAGTAGGTAATCAAACATTGCAGTTTTTAGACGGCGTATTTGGTGAATATATGCAAGACCCACCAGAAGATGTTATTGCTACTGGCAATTGTGAAGGATATCGATATTATCGATATCCTGCGGGTCATGGTGGTTGTGACACATCAAAAGGAGCTTTCTATGTTTTAGGGGT
>CAYRGE010000027.1:0-8129 GCA_964423985.1 uncultured Candidatus Saccharibacteria bacterium
GGTATCTAACACGCACACCATCTTCTTGTGCTTCGGTGTGAATATCTGACGCACCTAATGAAAAAGCCCCTGCAATTAAAAATTCTAGTATCTTTGAGACGCGATGAGTTCCTTTTTGGGTAAGCATTTGTTCTGTGTATTTTTTAATACCATCAATATTTTTTGTTTTTTTTACAATCTCAGTAAAGGCCTCTTTTTGTACACTAAGGACACCTTTTTCTGTTGTTTGTGTAAATGATAAATCTTTATATCTTTTCCAGATAATTTCAAGCTGATCTCTTGATGTCATATATAGCACTGCGGTATATCCATTGTTTTTAACTTCTTGCAAAACAAGAGCAACTTTTTTGTTTTCTGGAGAAAAGACAGCAATATGTAGTGTTTTTTTGACTATCTTAAATGAACCAACTAGTGCATCTCGTGCAACATCTTCTTTTATCATAGACACAGCTAAGTTGCTTATTGGGGTAGAAGACATTTCAATATAGGGTAATCCATATTTAACAGAAAGCATACGAACAAGAGCTCGCTCCTCTTTGATATGCAATTCCTTTATTTGTTTCCCTCTTTTTTTGTCATCAAACTGTATCATTTTAAAATATCTTTTTAATTACAATATATATAAAATAATACTTTGTTTTCAGTATTAAAACAATATAATAAAAAAAGAGAAGCAAAAACAATAACTTGGTGCTTTGTGAAACTTGGTGTTTTTATGATGACAGCAAAGGGTTGACAAAATCAAATTAAGGTTTATAATTATTGCAGTTAATTTGATCTTTGCAAAAAGAGAACACTATGACTTTGTGTTTATGGTGTTTTATATGATAAAAAACTAAAAAAGGAGGTGTGTCATGAAAAAAATGATAACAACTTTTATGGTGATATTTTTTATCACCATAACTTCAATCGCTGACGCTGATGCTGGAAGTATTCAGCGATACAGTGTTGAAATCGGGGCACAACCCGATGGAGGGATTTTAGGTAAATCCTTGGGTGTTTTGTCTAATGCTGGATTGGGGTATGCCCTGGGCTCGCTACACAGTAGTGACGCCGCGAGGAGCGAGGCGCTGAAGTACGGGCGCCAATCGTTTGATTTTTACAACCGTGTTGAGAGGCACACGGTTGTAAGACAATTACGAGACGGTCGTCTCGTTGTTGTAGAGAGCAATCGTGCTCCACTTGCAACAGGAACAGGGGATATGAGAGAAAGCCACAATAGGCACCCCCAACATAATTTTAATCATTGTGCGGGTGTTCCACCGCACCTTATGAATGCCTGCTTGAACCCACCAAGCAGATATAATAACCCACGCGGTTGGCGTGGGAGGAGGTAATTTTTTTATTATAAAAACAAGACCCGAGATGAAGTAATCTCGGGTCTTTCTTTTTTACATACATAATGAAAAAAATACTTTTTGTGTAATAAAGAGAGTAATTTTTTAAATAACAGGCCTTAAAAAAATAAGTGGGAGGCTTTGTGCATGCCCTTTTTTATATTAAATTACTTAAAATATTATGGAAAAACCTTATATATTATTCCAGGACTTGAATAAACTTGTCGTAGAAAGCCATACCAAAAGGAAGTAGTAATAAACCTCCGTCTTTGCGAGGAGCGGAATGAAATGTAGCGACGAAGCAATCTAGTACGAAACTTTAAACATGAAACGACAACTCTGGATTGCTTCGTACCTCGCAATGACAAACAACCGTTCACGACATTAAACTGCTGGATACATAGACTTATGGCGGAAGGGTTATTATTAGTAAATAACAACTTTTCCGCCGAATGTCCTTGGACATTATAAAGTTTGCTTGACAAGCTGTATTATTTTTGGTATAAATAAATAAGATTGTTCGTTAATAATTTTAAAATTTTGAAAAACTAACGGAGGTTGTAATGGGTAAGGTATTTCTAAATTTCTTTGTATTATTTTTACTTGCACCAGGTTTGTTTATGGTGTTTATAGAAGAAGGCAACACTGCTCCGCTTGCTCCGTTTTCATCGGAGCAATTAACAAAAAGTCAGATAGAACAAATTGTTTTGCCTGGTATGGGTTTTGCTGGTATGAATATTACACCAGCAAAATTTTCTCAGAACCTGAGAGAATTGGTGGCAGGGCATTTAGGAGTTAGTTATGCGGCTATTAACAACCACCGCCTTGCTCAGGTTGTGCGAGAATCTCATGTTTTGAGATGCTTGTGGAGCCCTGGTGAGGTCAAAATGAGAGGTATTCGTCGGTATGATGGGCGAGTAGTGGAGTTCAAGAGAGCTCCATACCCTAATGAGAAATGCCTAGTTCATCCAGAATTAGGGCACATTATTTCTCTTTGGTGTTTAAACACAATTCGCGATTTGCGAGTTGTAGTTCCGCGATATCAAAAACAAATTACACTAACTCCTAAGGCAATACAGCCTTCGGAACAAGGGGTGTTTCGCGGAGACAAGCACAACAGAGAAGAAAACACAATAATCATCTTTAAAGATTATTGGAGGTACTATCCACCACATCACCACTGCCACTGGCACAGCCACCATTATTACGGGTGGTAATTTTAAAATTTTAAAAGGTGCGTTAATTCGTGCCTATATTAAAGCTCTTAATTTTAAACAAGAAAAACGTGTAAGATTTTTAATGTGGGCAGTTATTTTGAGTAACATTTATTGAGATTTAAGTAGTCATATATAGACCTATTTAAATATAAAAACAATGCGATATTGTAAAAAAGCTAAACACTATTAAAATGAATATTAAAAACAAAACAACTAAATATATGAAACTATTCAGTAGGTTTGTTGCTGTGTTGATTTTTTTTATCACAGCAACAGGGTTTGTGTATGCATCAACACCACCAAAGGTGATAACAGGTGTGGCTGGGCCAGTAAATGACACATCAGCTAGTCTTTTAGGCTCAGCTGTTCCAGGTTCTTCGCAAATTATTACAGCTTGGATTGAATGGGGAAATAGTCCAACACTTTCATCTTTTACAGCAACACAACGCAACACATATTCTACGGCTGTTAATTTTACTGAGAATATTTCAGGACTTTCTCCTGGTACAATATATTATTATAGAGCTGTTGCAGAAGGAGATGGTGATATTGTTCGCGGTGAAACAAGAACTTTCCTAACAACAGGTATTATGGGTGGAGTAAGCATAAAAATTAAAACACTTACACCACTACAAAATGCAGTCAACAGTGCTATTCTTAGGGGTGAAATTGACCCAAAAGGCGATCGTGGTATTAAAAGATGGTTTGAGTGGGGTGTTGGAAATTCCTTAATAAATACAACCATAAAAACACAACAAGGACAATCTATAGAGACATACAGCCACACACTTGCAGGGATTAGTGCAGGGACTAGGTATTCATTTCGTGCAGTAGCAGAAAATAATAAAGGTGTGCGTTTTTATGGAGCAAGAAAACAATTTGTTACACTAACACACAAACCAACACCAACACCAACTCCAACACCAACACCAACGCCAGCACCAGCACCAACGCCAATTATTATAGAAACAACAACGCTTCTACCTGACACAACAACAAAAGAGAGTGTTGTTTTTCGTGGGGTGGTAAAATCAACAAAAGCAATTTCAAATAATGTTTGGTTTGAGTGGGGTCGTACACCAAATCTAGGTAACAAAACAATAGTTAAAAAATCAGGGACCTCACAGTCTGTTTATTTTAATGAAACACTTAAAAATTTACCAGAAGGAACAGCCTATTTTTACCGTGCTGTTGCAAAAAACAACCTAGGCACATTTAAAGGGGAAACACTTGTGGCTCGCACAAGTGGAATTGCTCCACACAAACCAAGTATGGTGACAGAGAAACAAAAACCTGTCTATATTCCAAAAGAGAAAAAAGACGAAATAAAAAAAGAGAAGGAAGTAGGCACGGTTTTGTGTCCAGAGGAAGATGTTTGTCCTCCAGTAAATAGTTTTGGAGCAACTGTTTTTGGTGTAGGATTTTTACCAGACTCTCTCATTGGCTGGTTATTTCTTTTGTTGATTATCATTGCCATAATAGCTTTAAGTAGAAATTTATATGGCACAAGAAAAAAAGAACAAAATGAAGAAAACTCAAAAAAAGAAATGGAAAAAATGATCAAAGAAAATAAAAACGATGACACAGAGTTTAAACTTCCAGGTAAATAAGAAAGAAACAAAGCAATATTTTTCACAAAAAAACAAAACTTTTAAGTTTTGTTTTTTTGTGAAAAGTTTCACCACACACAAACATAAGTAACTTTTTATGGCCAAAAATAATGTAAAACAAAATGCTATAATATTAGAATACAAAATTAAAACACACTACTAAATGCTAGCCTAGTATAATACAGGACTATGAAAACTATAATTCAAAAACAAAATGAGCTTAATGGATTTGCAAAAAATGTTATTGATGTTCTTTTTGAAAAAAAGAAAAAAAGAAAAAAAGCTATAGTTGTTGGACTAGAGGGGAATCTTGGCAGTGGAAAAACAGCATTTACAAAAGCAGTCGCAAAAAATCTCGGAGTGCTTGATATTGTAACAAGTCCAACTTTTGTTATAGAAAAAATATATAAATTACCTAAAACACAAAATAATATTACACACCTTATACACATAGACGCATATAGAATTGAAAATGACAACGAAATGAAAGCACTGGATTGGAACTATATTATTTCTGACCCACAAAAATTAATTATTATAGAATGGCCAGAAAAAATTTCAAAAATTTTACCTAAAGATATAAAAATAATAAAGTTTTTGTTTATTAATGAGACTACCAGAGAAGTGTACACCTAGCCCTTTTTTATAGTTAATGTGTGTTTCATATTATAATGTGTAATATGTTCACATTAAGATTTAAGTGTTATTCATTGCATTGTGGATGCGGTAGTATTTAAAGCAAAATGAAAAAAAATAAAAAAATTCAAAAAACATTAGTGCTTTTGGATACTCATGCAATTCTCCACAGGGCATATCACGCACTACCAGAATTTTCCTCAAGCAAGGGAGAACCAACAGGTGCTCTTTATGGGCTTGTTACAATGCTTATAAAAATAATACGCGAACTCAAGCCCGATTATATAATTGCTTGTTATGACTTACCAAAACCAACATTTAGACATGAAATATATAATAAATATAAGGACGGCAGAAAAAAAACAAAAGACGATCTCGTTTCGCAAATAAAACAATCACGAAATATTTTTAATGCATTTAATATTCCAACTTATGCAGAAGCAGGATTTGAAGCAGATGATCTTCTAGGGACGATAGTGGAAAAGATTAAAAAAATAGAAGGGCTTACAACAATAATTGCGTCAGGCGATTTAGATACACTTCAGTTGGTAGATGGGAAAAAGGTTACTGTTTATACATTTAAAAAAGGGATAAACGATACTATTATTTATGACGAAAAGGCAGTTAAAGACAGGTTCGGTTTCAAGCCAAAGTTTTTAGTAGACTTTAAAGGATTAAGAGGGGATCCATCAGATAATATTCCCGGTATTGTTGGTATTGGGGAAAAAACAGCAACAACACTGATTACTAACTTTGGAAGCATAGAGGATATTTACAAAACTCTTGCCAGCAACAAAGATAAATTTAAGCAAATAGGACTTACGCCAAGAATAACTAACCTTATAAGCAATGGAGAAGAGGAGGCACATTTTTCAAAAACCCTAGGTACTATTAGGCTTGACGCACCAATCTCTTTTAATTTACCCAAAAAAACATGGAGAGAAGATTTTGAAATTGAAAAAGCATTACAAGTTTTTTCAGAATTTGAATTTAGAAGCTTGCGTAGCAGGCTACAAGGTTTGTTTATTACAGAGAAAAAGAACGAGAAAGAAATTGAAGAAAATAATAAAAAAGAAGAAACTGAAGCAGATATAAATATTACTCAAACCAAAATTGCTGTATGGCTTTTAAATTCTGAAATAACAAATCCAAATAAAGATGATATTTTAGATATGGCTGGTGTTGATAAACTAAAAGAGGCACACGGTATTTTAATTAAAAAAATTGAAAAAAATAAACTCAATAAAGTTTATGAAGAAATAGAAGTTCCACTTACGCCAATAATAAAGGAAGCAGAAAAATATGGCATTGGAGTTGATGTTGACTATCTTAAAAAACTCTCAAAGAAATATCACAAAAAAATATCAAACATTAAGTCAATAATATGGGAATTTGCAGGAAGAGAGTTTAATATAAATTCACCTAAACAGCTTGGCGAGATTTTGTTTGACGAAATGGGTATTTGTTTAAAAGGATTAAAAAAAACAAGCGGTGGAGCAAGATCGACAAGAGAGTCGGAATTACTTAAACTTAAAGATAGTCATAAAATTGTAGAACATATTCTTGAGTACAGAGAGTTTCAAAAACTATTGTCTACATACATAGATAATATACCAACAATGATAGGCGAAGATGGTCGCTTGCACACACACTTAAATCAAACAGGAACAACAACAGGGCGAATGTCTTCAAGTGGTCCTAATATGCAAAATATTCCAAATAGAGATGACTGTGGTGTTGCAATAAGAAATGCATTTATTGCAAAAGAGGGGTATGTTTTTACAGCATTTGATTATTCTCAAATTGAAATAAGAGTGCTCGCTGAACTTTCAGGAGATAAGGTTTTAATAGAAACATTTGAAAAAGGGAAAGATATTCACACGGCGGTTGCTTCGCATATGTTTGGCGCAGAAGAAAAAGAAGTTACAAAAGAGATGCGACGAAAAGCAAAGGTTGTTAATTTTGGTATTATGTACGGAATGGGTATAAATGCACTAAAAGACGCGATGAATACAAACAGAAAAGAAGCACAAGAATTTTACGATAATTATTTTAAAAAATTTCCAAACATTGCAACCTATATTGAAAAGGTAAAAAAAGAAGCTTACGAAAAAGGTTATACTCAAACACTCTTTGGTAGGCGTAGGTATTTTAGTGCCATAAAATCTAAAATTCCGTATATTCGTGCGTCAGCAGAACGAATGGCAGTAAATGCACCAATACAGGGGACTGCGGCGGATATTATTAAAATTGCAACAATCAAAGCAGACAAGGCACTAAAAAAGAACGGACTAAAGAAACATACACGACTGATGTTAACCGTACATGATGAACTTATTTATGAAATTAAAAAAGAACATATTGATGAGGCAGAGGGTGTGATAAAAACAGCAATGGAAAAAATAACAGAAGTTAAAATACCACTTGTTGTTGATGTTGTTTCTGGTGAGAGATGGGGAGAAATGAAACCTAATAGACTGACATAGTCATTAGATAAAGAGGGTTTTTGTTTTTATCATTACACAGCTTGTTTTTTATGTTGTGAGATATTTATTAAAAATATTTAAACAGAAATAAAACACACAATTAAAATTATGCTTTATTTTTTACACGGGGATAATACTGCGATGGCACGCGAAAAACTAAATAAGCTAACAGACTCGTTGTTGCTAAAAAAACCAGACACATCTTTTTTTAAAGTTGATGCTGAGAGTTTTAACGAAGAACAAATAAAAGAACTTCTACTAGGTATAGGGCTTTTTGAGCAAAGATATTTAGTAGTTTTAGATAGTATTTTTGAAAAAAAAGAGACAAAAGATTTTGTTGTTGAAAAACTAGAAGAGTTAGGGTTGTCAAAAAATATATTTATTTTTATTGAAAAGAAAATAAATAAGACTGATTTGGTGGGTGTAAAAAAACACGCAAAAAAGATATTTGTCTTTGAAAAGAAGGAAATAAAAACACAAAAAAATGAATTTAACAAATTTTTAATAACAGATGCTATTGGTGCTCGCAACAAGAAAAGAGCCTGGATTTTTTTTGAAGAAGCGCTATCTAGCGGTGCTTCAGCAGAAGAGATACACGGAATAATATTTTGGCAGATAAAAAATATATTACTTGTTAAGAAATCAGAAAATATGTCTGCTAGTCTACTTAATATGAAACCTTTTGTTTTCAACAAAACAAAAGGTTTTGCGAAAAACTTTTCTGAGAACGAACTAGAAAAAAAAATATCAGAACTTGTTTCTATATATCACAACACAAGAAGAGGGGGTACACCGCTTTTAATAAGTTTAGAAAAATTTATATTAGGGTTGTAGTAAATCTGC
>CAYRGE010000028.1:0-8014 GCA_964423985.1 uncultured Candidatus Saccharibacteria bacterium
TAAATGACAGATAAATGTTCATTACGACAAATAAATGTAATATATGCTTAATAGTTTTTATTATTTTTATACACAATTTTTATACACAATGTCGCAAAAGGTATATTGTGCGACATTGTGTATAAAAATAATAATATACCCCACGATGCAGTATATTCCATAAATGGTTTATATATAAAAAGAGAATATCTGCACAAACTTTTATGACTGCGAGGTATTATATATTGGAAAGTTTTTCTATGGCGATTTTGAGACGCATTACTGTTTCTTTTTTATCAAGCACTCCTGCCAGCGTAAAAGGATCCGGCGATTTGTCTTTTCCTGAAAGCGCATATCTCATAGGCCATAAAACATTTCCTCTCCCGTGCTCTGTGGCATAATCCCAGATTTCTTTTTTTATTTTATTAGAGGTAAAGTCACCATTAGACAAGCTCTCTAAAATTTCAATTATCTTTATTAAATATTTTTTTGTATGTTCTGTACTGTTCTCGTTTTTCCATAGCAACTTTTTCCCATCATATTCTGGAGTAGAAAATAAATACTCCAACTCCCCTTCAATTAACATTTTTTCAATTTCTGAAAAAACACTTATTCTCTCTAAAATAACTGGCAGTATTTTTTTTAGTTTTACAAAATCAACACCCTTGACATCTTTTAGTTTGTCTTGCATTCTATTTTTAATGTTTTCTACAACATCCTCTATATTCATTTTTTTTATATACTCCCTATTGAACCAGTCTAGTTTTTCTGTATTAAAAATAGCCCCACCCTTCTGTATTTTTTCAATAGAAAATGCATCAACTAATTCATCCATCGTAAAAATTTCCTTATCTGTGCCAGGATTCCAGCCAATAAACACTAAAAAATTCACTACCGCTTCTGCAATGTACCCACTATCACGATAATCAAGCACAGACACGGCACCATGCCTCTTTGATAGTTTTGAACGGTCTTGTGCCAGTATAAGCGGTGTGTGGGCGTAAACAGGACGATTAGCTCCAATTGCTTCCTGTATTAATATCTGTCGCGGGGTGTTGGGAATACCATCTTCTCCTCGTATTATATGTGTTACACCCATGAGATAGTCGTCAACCACAACAACAAAATTATATAATGGTGTGTCCAAGTTTTTTGCAATTACAAAATCACCAAGATCGGTTGTATCAAACTCAATTACACCCCTTATCGTATCCTCAAAAGATATTTTAGTATTTGGGTTTTTAAATCTTATTACCTCGCTACTTTCTCCCTCCTCTACGGCGTCTTCTTTTGAAATATAGGCACTTCCTGAAGATATTAATTTTAGTAAATATTTTTTATAAATTTCTGTCCGCTCGCTCTGTTTATACTCCTCGTCAAATTCAACACCAATCCACTTAAGCCCTTCTTTTATCTCTTCCTCATATTCTTTTTTTGAACGCTTTTTGTCTGTATCTTCAATTCGTAAAATACATTTTCCGTTGTGTTTTTTTGCAAATAAATAATTAAAAAGAGCTGTACGAGCACTACCTACATGAAGCACTCCTGTTGGTGAAGGAGCAAATCTTGTTACTATTTTTGAAGTATTATTTGACATATTGGCATTTTATTTTTAAAAAACCTATTATCTAACTATTGTTTTTGTGTTTGTGTAAAATATTTAATATTTGTTCAGCAATTTTATCTGCTGAGCTTGTTCCTGAAAACTCTTTTGCTGCCGTAGACATTTTTTCTGTTATATCTGGCCTGCCTATTAAGCGATCAATTTCAGACAATAAAATATGTGGTGTTAAATTACCCTCTTCTATAACATCACAAGCTCCCGTGCGTGCATATATGTATGCATTTTTTCTTTGATGGTCACCATTAGATCGTTTTATGGGAATAATTATTGATGGTAACCCCCATACTGCAATTTCAAAAATAGCAGAACCAGCACGAGAAACAACAAGACTAGACACACCAGCCGCCATTCTAATAGATAAGTCATCAAGAAAAGCAAAGGGTTTATATCTTTGTGCAAATACATTATCTCTTAAAACCACACTCGCTGTTTCTCTTACTGACTTAATATTTTTTTTCCCTGTTTGGTGTATTATTTGATATCTAGACACAAGCTCTGGTAGTACTTGTGTTATTGCATCATTTATTATTCTCGCTCCCTGAGAACCACCAATAATAAAGATTACTGGAATACCTTCTTCAAGTGCAAACAATTCACTTGAACCGTCTTTAATCGGATTTAAAATAGCTTTTCTTATGGGATTTCCCGTGAGGGCCGTCTTTTCTTTTGGAAAATAATTAATTGCTTCTGCATATGAAATTGCTATCTTGCTGGCAAACCTACCCATTAGTTTATTCACTGCACCAGGAATACTATCTGATTCATGAATAATTATTGGTATATTTAATATCACAGCTGCAACTAGTACTGGAAAACTAGCGTAACCACCTTTGCCCACAACAACATCTGGATATAATTTATAGAGCTGAAAAATAGCATTTAAAACAGCAAATCCTGTTTTAAAAATATCTGTAAAATTTTTAAATGAAAAATACCTACGCACCTTACCTGAATCAATTTTTTTAAAAATAATTCCGTTTTCAAAAAGTAATCTTTCGTCAAAAGGTGTATCTGCCATATAGTAGATATTTACATTAAAAAACTTTTCCTGTTCAGCAAGCTTATTAAATGCCTCAGTAATTGCAATAACTGGATAAAAATGACCACCTGTTCCACCTCCTGTAAATAATATTTTCATATTGTTTTTAATTGTTTTTTGCTATGCCTTGAAATACTTAAAATAATCCCCACACTCAAAAGAACAAAGAAGAGGGCTGTGCCACCTTGACTCACAAACAACAGTGGCATACCTGTTAGTGGAGCTATCCCCAGCATCGCAGCTATATTTATAAAAGATTGTGATATTACAAGTATAACAATTCCAAACACCAAAAGTCCACTAAACCGTGTCGGTGCATTTTGTGCAATAACAAAACCTCTAAAAGCAAACATTAGAAACAACAAAATTAGTATAACAGCTCCAATAAAACCAAACTCTTCTGCTGCGACAGCAAAAATTGAGTCACCCGTGGGTTCTGGTAAGTATTCAAACTTTTGGATACTTTGACCAAACCCTCTACCAAACATCTCTCCCGAGCCAATAGTTATTAATGATTGCCTGATTTGATATCCAGCCCCAAGTGGATCTCTTTCAGGATTGACGAATGTTAAAACCCTGTCCATAACATGTGGTTGAGTAAATGTAGCAATAGTCGCAAGCAATAAAAGAGTAACTAAAATACCGGCAAAATGTTTCCACCTACCTTTGGCAGCGACAAACATTGATAATGCTGTTATTGATATTATTAAAACAGCTCCAAAATCTGGCTGCTTAACAAGTGGCAAGCAAGTAACTACTAAAACAATACCTAGTGGAATAATGCCATATTTAAGAGATTGTATTCTTGTCCTAAGTGACGAAAGCAGTGCTGCAAAATAAATTACAAACCCTAGTTTTAAAAATTCTGTCGGCTGAAATGTAATTATACCTAAATCAATCCAACGAGTTGCTCCACCGTGTGTTAGTCCCAGGCTCGGCACAAAAACAAGTGCCGTTAAGGCAAGAGAAAAAATAAAAATATATAGTGAGTATTTTTTCCATACACGATAATTAATTTTTGATACAATAACCAACGCTATACTACCAAGTATTATTCCTAAAAAAAACTGCCTCAAAGCCACAGATGAAAACATCGCACCATCTCTTGCAAGCAGTCCAAGAGAAGCTGAAGTAAATATAATAAAACCAACAAAAGTTAGTGTTGCAACAATTCCAAGAAAAAACCTGTCAGCACATTTTTTTTTCATATTATCCAATAAGAGCAACAATTACACCTATGGTTGAAAAAACAACAGAAATAATCCAAAACCTCATAGTTACTTTGCATGACGACCAGCCTAGCGCTTCAAAGTGATGATGTATTGGGGCAACTAAAAACACCTTCTTGCCACCTCTGTATTTTTTTGAAAGTTGCTGAATTATAACTGAACCAGATGCAACAAAAAGAGGAAAAGCAATAATAGGAAGTAGAACAACCGTTTTTGTAAGAAAAGCCACAACAGCAAGTGTTGTTGTGAGTCCTAGAATTCCAGTTTCAGACATATAAAATCTGGCGGGAGGCACATTGAACCACAAAAATGCAAGAATTGCTCCAGTTACAACAGCACAAAATACAGCTAAATCAATTTGGTTTTGGAAAAAAGCAATTACAGCGTAGGCATAAAAAATTATAGCCATAACACCACCAGAAAGTCCATCTATTCCATCAATTACTCCGCCTGAAAAAAGTGCGAGTGCTGTAATCATAAACACAGGCACAAAAAATAAACCAATGGCTAATTCACCTACAAACGGAATGTGTATAGAATCTATTCCTAGTTTTACAAAAAACCACCAACCACCAATAGCTCCAAGCAACAACACAACACATATGCGCGTTTTCAAAGAAAGACCTCCAGCAACATAGCCTCCCCTGCCTTGTATTTGCAGTATGTCGTCTATAAGCCCAAGTAATGACGCAACAATTAACGTAAAAACAGGTAGCCAAGTTTGCTCACGACTTAAAAAATTAAACTCCGCAGTAATATTAGTTGGTAGAACAACGGATAAAAACCATGCAATAAACACAATAATTAGAGTACTTACCCAAATAACAACCCCGCCCATTCTTGGTGTACCCACCTCCTTGTCTTTGTGTAGTTTATTAAAAATTGGAGTTTTCCCTCCACCTAGCCCTTCGTTTCGTGGCTTTTTTTTCCATAACTTGTGTTTGTAGAGGTAGTGAGTAAGTATTGGAGTAATTGCAATTCCTACAAAAAAAGCAGCTATTGTTGGTATAAAGACTTTTGCAAGATCTAATATCATATTTTTAGTGACTCTAGTGATGCATTAATTAATTTTTGAACATCAGTAAACCTTCCGTCTATTGAAGAACCCAAAACTACAACTACTATTGGACGCATAATCCCCGCATCAAAAACAACAACGAGATTTCCGCCAGCAAGGTCCGTAAAGCCAGTTTTAGATGCAATAATATTAGGCATAACAGAAAGCATATTGTTTGTATTTGTAGCAATGTGTTGCCCATCTCTGTTTAGCGTAGTGAAAGATGCTTTGTCATGAGCGGTTGATTGAATTATTGATGGATTGTTTTTTATTATATATGTCATCAAAACAGCAACATCTTTTGCTGTTCCATAAGCACCTCCGGTTTCTTTATCTAAATCAAGCCCTGATTCATTAAGAAAATAAGTATCAAGAAGCCCTATTTCTTTAGATTTTTCATTCATACTTTCAATGAAGCTGTTTTTTGCGAAACCTACCATTTCTCTATGTGAGCTCTGACCAAGAGAACCAACCACTGTGGCTATGGCACTGGCACCGTCATTAGAGGACACCATTAAGGTGTAATCAATGAGGTCTTTTAGTTTCCATTTTTCACCAACCAAAAGTCCTGAATCTCCCTCTATTGCAATGTCAGCACTCTCGATTTCTATGGTTGTTGCTTTTGGCACTGTGCTATCTGCAATAAGGGCTGTCATTAGTTTTGTAACAGAAGCAAGAGGCAAAACCTCGTATTCGTTTCGTGAATAAAGAACTCTGTCAGTTATTATGTCATACACAAAAACAGAACTTGCTTCAATGTTTGTATTCTCAAACGGAGTAAGTATAGATTTTGCTGGTTCGTACTTCCTCACAAACTCTTCCTTGTCGTGTGTATTTTTTTCGATGGGCGGATTAATTGCATTACCAATAAAAAAGTCCATAATAAATAACACTAAAATAATACTCGAAATAAAAAGAATGGAAACAACACTGCCCCACAATGTATTTTCTGTCTTGCTTATCTGTAGCCATTTTTTTATTTTTTCATGCCTCATGTTTATGTTTGTTTCATTGCTATTTTGTGTGTTTTTTAATTCCTTGTAATATAATTAGCAAAAGACTCTTTTGTTTTGATGTAAAATGGCGTCTTTGCTTTGGTTAAAATTCTAATAATATTTAAAAATAATTTATATTCATAACTTCTTTTACTTCGCACATCGTTTCGCTTGCTATTTTTCTTACTTTTTTTGTGCCTTCTTCAAGTATGTTCATTATATCTTTTGCATCTTTACTTAAATACTCTCTTTTTTCTCTTATTGGCGTTAAAATTTCATTAAGCACAACTATTAAACGACGCTTAATTTCAACATCTCCTACTCCACCTTTTGAATAACTTTCTTTTAGCAGTAATAAGTCACTCTTGTTGAGGTCAAAAGCTTCTAAGTATTCAAACACAACATTCCCCTCAACCCTACCAGGATCTTTGATGTGTATATGGTTTGGGTCTGTGTACATTTGCATAACTTTCTTTTCAATATCACTTGGAGTGTCAGACAAGAATATACAATTACCAAGAGACTTGCTCATCTTTGCCTTTCCGTCAAGCCCGCTAAGTCTGCTCGTTTTTGATACTAATGGTTTAATTTTATCAAAAACCTGTCCATACATTCTGTTAAATTTGTCTACTATTTCATTAGCTTGTTCAATTACAGGAAGCTGATCTTCTCCAACAGGGACAATACCGCCTTTTACTATGAGAATATCAGCCGCTTGGCTTATTGGATATGTTAAAAAGCCCGCTGGGACATCTTCACCAAAGCCCTTTTGTTTCATTTCGTCTTTAATAGTGGGATTTCTTTTAAGCCTAGCAAGTGTTACTAAGTTTAATAAGTAAATAGTAAGTTCTGCAATTTCAGGAACTTGCGACTGTATAAACATTGTTGTTTTTGATGGGTCTACTCCAACAGCCAAATTGTCAAGAGTAATTTCAAGTACATTGTTCCTAACTTTTTCTGGATTATCCGCATTATCTGTTAGTGCCTGCAAATCGGCAACCATAACATATTGTTTATATTTATCTTGTAATGAGACACGGTTCAATAAAGAACCTGCGTAGTGACCTAAGTGGAGTTTTCCTGTTGGACGATCTCCAGTTAATACGATGTCTTTATTTTTTTTCATAGCTCAATCATATCAAAAAAAACAACAATTACGAAACTTGCAGCTTGTTCTTAAGTTGTTGCTTCATATTTAAGGGTTCGTACTATTTGCTTCGTCGTTCCGCTACCGCTACACTCCTCGCAAAGACGGTGATGTGTTGCCGTTTTGTTACAATCCTCGCAAAGACAGTAAATTAAGTACTATTTTAATCCCTTGCAATTAGATGCTGGAGTATATCCTTTTGCACGAGCCTCTTTTATCGAAGAAAACCATATTTTATTTTCTTCACTAATTCGCACTGCTCCAGAACACCAAGGAAAATGATATTTGTCACTGTTCTTTGACGCAACAACCGTTCCTCCTGTGTTGACTGTATTTATGTTTTTGTCTTTAGTATTTTGTATGTGTATATTACCTTTATCTATAAAAACACCCTGCTTAGAGTCTTCATTTTCAGAAATTCTACCAAGCCCAAAACTAGCAGTGGCAACAAGAACTATAATCACAGAAAATATAATTACACTGAAATCTCTCTTTGGCTTTATAACACCAGTGGAACCCTTGATTCTTGAGAGAAAATCCTTTATACTCATATAATATTATTATATAGCATTATTTCAATATTCTAAGCAATAGTATTCTACTGCTTAGAAATAACTAAAAAAATATGGCACATAGAAAAGCTGGTGGTTCAGCTAAAAACTTACGAGACTCAAATCCAAAATATCTTGGAACAAAACTTTATGATGGGCAACAAGCTAGTGCTGGTTCTGTTATTGTACGCCAGCGAGGAACAAAAATTTTACCAGGTGATAATGTAGGAATTGGTAAAGACCACACACTTTTTGCTCTTAAAGATGGAGTTGTAAAATTCACAACAAAACGAACAGTAAAATTCACAGGTAAAACAAGAAAACACAAACAAGCACACATCAGATAGTTCTTTTTTGTATAATTACATATTTCTCTATTTTGCTAATCTGTTT
>CAYRGE010000029.1:0-7410 GCA_964423985.1 uncultured Candidatus Saccharibacteria bacterium
CTAATTTTGCTTTTATTTTTTATTTAATGTTCCATTTATTCATAAAGCCACTAAACATAAACACCGCACATTTTTGTATGGCGTTTATGTTGCAAGCTCTCTTTATTTTTTAGTGTTTGTGTTTTTTATATTTAAAATAGAGGTCTTACAAAATTATGGATCAAAAACCCTATAAAGAGTATAAGTAAAAAGTAGTATGTTGTCCAAACTTTTGTTAATGGAAGGTATTTTGCGATTACACTAAAATTACCTTGATACCATTTACGCAGTCCAAACCACGATACAATATTTGCACCAATTGAATCGATTAGAAGTAGATAAAATATTATCAATAAAATTATACTATTTTCCATAATAATTTAAGTAACTTTCTAATATTCTAGCACCAAATATATAATTAAACAATTTAATTAAAAAACTAAAAATTTCAGCCAATCTGCTCTATTTTTTTAGTTGTTTTAGCGGTAGTTTTTTGTAGCTCCTCTACGGCCTTGCAGTGTCTTAATAAGTGCCCGCTTAATAGATAGGCGTTTTGCCGTTTTTTTAGATGATGTCTTTTTCATTTTTCCTACTCCTGTACTTCTTTTTGCCATAATAATTGTTATTATGTACAAAAACCCCGTCAGGTCAAACCTGACGGGGTTTTTTGTTTCATTTCATTGCAAAGACGGTGTATAAAACATCTCTTTTGGTTTTTATTTTGCAATTTTTATGTTATGTTAACAATAGAATTACTATGTTTTAGTTCTTTTTTTGTCTAGTGTAAATAATTTTTGTTCAAGATTCTTTAATTCATATTAGGAGGATGCCATAATGGCTGTCATAAAAAAGACTTGTCCTAAGTGCGGAAAGAAGAAAAAAATGACTAGACACCACTATATGCCTGTGCGATGGTATGGCAATGGTGCAAATAATGCGCACATACTATTAATCTGTCGGAAATGTCACGATGACTTAGAGAAACTAATTCCATACGAAAAACAATCCATTGGTTTTTATTTTAAAGTCGTGCAAATATTTCTATGTACTAACACACAACACCCAAAAAAGGCGCGGGTGTTGCAAAAACAGAAACAGACATTGATTGGTATGAGTGGACCATAAAACACACAACCCCGCTTTTCAACAAAGCGGGGTTTTCACTCTAGTAAAATGGTGTTTATTGTTTATCGAATTTCTGTTTCTAAGACAGGCGTTATTTGAGTATTATAAATTTTGAATTTTACACGACCTATTAAGCGTCCTTTTTCGGTCGCAATATTTACTCGCCATTTTCCTGGAAAAACATTATATTTTTTTGAATAACCCCTGTACCCCATATCCCTACCTCCAGTTATCCGAAAACCAATCTTGCTTGCTGTTATCCATTGGTTTTTGCTTTCGTCATAATACTGCCATATATGATAAATTTGAGTATTTAGATCTGTTGGTGCAAACACAGAACTGAATACGAAAACGGGTCTACCTTGCCTAAGATTAACGATGTTGTTAATACGAAAAGTATCACACCATAAGTCTTTTTCTTTTTTTACATAGTATTCCCCCGCCACTGTTCTTTCAACAAAATGATAAATGTCAGCGTGTTTTAGCGATAATGGTATTGGTGGAATAATATTTGCAAAATAAAGAACATTTATTGCAACAAAAACACTAGCTATATTTACAATGAGTGCGCGTTTTGATTTTTGTATTTTAGACTCAATAAATAACGCGAGAATGCGGATTATGATTATAATTATAAGAACACTCAGTATTCCACTTAAAATAAATATATGTGGCCCAATTTCACCGATAACTATGGGTACAAAAAATATCAAGTATGAAAACAAGGCAAAGAAAAACAAACTAATCTGAAAACTAAACCTTAAGTAGTATTTTCTAAAAAACTCATTTCCAAACAAAAGCACCGCAAGAACAATAAGGAATGGCCAACTTTCTATAATCGACGCACTGCGAGTGTAGAAAATCATAAAACCACTAAACAAACCCCCAAATGCAAACTGCACGAATAGTGGCAAAAACCTACCTACTGCTGTTAGAAATCGCCAATTAACTACTTTGTTTTCGTAAAGACTATAACCAACAATCCCAAAAAGAGCTATCAGTAGATAGCTTAAAAGCACCATATTGTCAAACAGGCGGTCTATGCGAGTAAGCGTAAAATTGTCTATAACAAAGCCCAAAACAAAGGCTCCTGTTGTAATATGTCGCTCGTGACACTTATACCAAATTTTAATTTTTTTAAAGCAAAAAATAATAGCAACGCTTAACTTACAACTAATACTATTTTCTGGCAACCACCTTAAATAAATGGTACCTGACCATTTATTACACTTGTTTATTTTGGGTGTCCAGAGAGAATCGAACTCTCATCGCGGGTTCCACAAACCCGAGTGTTAACCGTTACACCATGGACACCATATATTTTTTACTAACTTTCAAATCACTATTTTGGTTTGTTGTTTTTACAAAAAACCCTGATTTGTTCAACACAATAAATATCAGTATAATGGAGACTCCTCTTTTATGTCAAATTTGTGATTAACAAGTCTAGTCATAATGAAAAATACACTTGAAAGCCGATTAAGAAAAACAAGAGTTTGGTCTCCAACACAAACACTGCCCTCTTCTTTGACTTCTATTACTCTTCGCTCTGTTCGTCGCGAAAGAGTGCGAGTGTAATCAATAAGTGCTGCAAACTCTATTCCACCAGAAACAAGAAAAGAATTGATTGGTGGCAACTGTTTCCCAATCTCATTAATTATGTTTTCAAGATTGCGAACATCACTTTTCCTGATTGTCTTTTCCGCACCAGCAAGTTCTGCTTGAATTATAAACAACTTCTGCTGTATTTGTTCTAATATTGACAAAAACGACTGCCTTTGAGTTGCATACAAGGTAGCAATTTTTTGTGTCTTGCATACACCAATAAATGAATTTAATTCATCTATACTACCTAGTGCTTCTATGATGATTGAACTTTTTGATATTTGTTTATCACATCCAAATATCTTGGTGCTACCCGTATCGCCTTTCCCCGTGTAGAACATAAAGAAACTATACCACACACTAGTATTTTTGCACATCAAACCTTAAACTAGTCTTTGAAAATGGAAATCTTTAGGTTGTGTTTTCACATAAAAACTTCATTATTTTTTGTAATATATGTTTTTTTAAGGTGAGATATGCCAACAAGAGTGAGTTTTTTTGTTTTGCTAAATTATTACGGCTCAGGGTTTGACTTCGGGTATAAAAACCTCTAATCTTTGTCAATCTTCTCAATTCCCGCTTGCCTTAGTATTTCATCAGGCAAACTATTTGGTGCTCCCATTAATAAATCTCTTGCCTCGCCAGTTTTAGGAAAAGCAATAACCTCCCTAATATTATCCTCGCCTATTATCAAAGACAATAATCTGTCCAGCCCCAAACCAACACCACCATGAGGTGGCACACCAAAACTAAATGCTTTTAGCATATGCCCAAATTTCTCCTCTATTTCACTTTCAGTCAATCCCAATGTTGAAAATATTTCCTTTTGCAAAACAGCGTCATGAATACGCACACTTCCAGACCCTATTTCATAGCCATTAAGAACAAGATCAAATGCTGTTGAGCGAACAGATAGTGGTTCTTTTTTTAGTTTATCAATGTCTTTTTTAAGCGGCATCGTGAACGGATGATGTGCTGACGCAACTCCAGTCTTTGTGTCGGCTTTTTCAAAAAGAGGAAACTGAGTAACCCAGCAAAAAGCAAGAGTGTTTTCATCTTTTTCTTTTCTCATCTCTGGTTTATCGTTACCATATTTTTCCATTGATTCTGTGTGTGTTATTCTCGGAAATGGTGTTTTTGCAATTATTTTGTCTGGAAAAACTTTTTCCACCAGCGAAATAATGGATTTCTCAACCATTTGCATAATGTCGTCCTCATCAACAAAAGACATTTCAATATCCCACTGAGTAAACTCTGGTTGCCTGTCTTGCCTTTGATCTTCATCTCTAAAGCACCGAGCAACCTGAAAATACCTCTCCATACCACCAACCATTAAAAGTTGCTTGAATTGCTGTGGAGACTGTGGCAACACAAAGAAAGTTCCTTTGTGTATGCGAGATGGCACAATAAACTCTCTTGCTCCCTCTGGTGTTCCTTTGGTTAACTGCGGTGTTTCTATCTCTATAAAACCATTTTCGCTATAGTAATTTCTCAAAAACAACACGGCATTATGTCTTGTTCGCATGTTTTTCTGCATTCTTTTTGAACGCAAATCCAAATAACGATACTGCATGCGGACTTTTTCATCTATTTTTCTTGTATCGTCATCTATCGGAAATGGCATTACTTCTGACAATGAAACAATATTAATGCTCTCGGCAAATAATTCAATATGTCCAAGCGTTTGTTCTGGATTTGTTAGATTGTCTTTTCTTTTTACGATCTTACCCGAAATCTCAACAACAGATTCTACGGACACGCTGTTGATTTTTTCCAATAATTCACTACCTGTAAATACAACTTGAATCTTGGAGCTTTTATCTCTTAAATCACAAAAAGAAACCTTGCTATGATGGCGAACGCTGTTAACCCAACCAATAAGAGTTATTTTCTCGTCTATTTTTTCACTACTTGAAATAATTGTATTGTAATTCATATTTATATAATACCACTTTATCTCTGTTTACCTTAAATAGCAAAAAAGCAGACAGCTTTGTATCTTTTGTATTATAGTAAACACACTGTTCAATGTTTTGTTATTAATGTTTCTTTACTTATTTTTAATTAATTCAATGATTTCTACAAACTCTTCTTGTATAAAATGACCCTTATTGTTAAAAGTGTTTACTTTTGCACTAGGTAATGCTTTTTTGTATTTTTCAACCTGCTCAAAAGGAACAACTAGGTCATCTTTGCTGTGTATTAAGTAGATACTTCCACCCTGCTGTTCAAACATCTTTAATGGTTTTGACAATCTAAAACTAGCCAACGACTCATTCATTTTCACATCATCAAAAGGAGCAGCAACAAGTATTGTTTTTTTAATTCTTTTAGAAATTTTATTTTCTGAAAGATATTTTGCAATAAAAACACCACCGAGAGAGTGTCCAATAAAAATTACATTATCATCAATAATAGATATTATTTTATCAAAATAAATTTTCCACTCTTTATATTGTGCGTTTATCTTATTCGGCATCTGCGGACAAAAAACCTCAAAACCCTCCCCTAGCTTATTGCTTACAGAACTCTTCCAGCCACCACCCCGCTTCAAGTCCTCTATTGTAATTTCTTTATCTTTAAGATACTCAAAATAGTCTTTATACGTATCAAAAGTTGTTCCACCGTGAATTATGATTACTTGTTTTTTCATTTTTGAATCCTTGGTTTCTTGCCCTGTTATTGTTACAATAAAACTTTTTAATTGGTTTTTTCGCCACCTCTTTATCTTTTTTTATTTTAACACAAACGAAACAAAAAAAAGGAGTGGTTAATAAAACACATCTAAAAAATTAAGTGGAATAAATTATTATGTTAAGATAAAAAAAGATAAACTACTAACCCACATATCAGTGTTATTATATACTACTCATAATGATTAAGATTATCTCTTTAAACATAGAAATAGGTAGACACTTTAATAAACATAGGGATTTTTTTAAGTCCGAAAAAGCGGATATTGTTTGTTTTCAAGAAATCCTTAAGGGAGATATTGAAAAGTATAAAAAACTTCTTGATTTGAAATATTCTTGTTTTGCTCCAATGAGTCAAAATGTGATTAACAACAAGACACAAATGCACGGAATCTCTATTCTATCTAAATACAAAATAACATCACTTGAAATCTATGATGTTTTTAGTCTTCAAAAAGAAAAGAACTGCGATAAACTCATAACTTCAAAATACTTACTTAAAAAACACTATCATATGATTTTTTTAAGTTTAATAGTAGGGAACAAAACATATAATATAGCCACTACCCATGCCCCAGTAACCTGCAGAGGTGATTATATAACAGATTTTCAAAGAACCTTTTTTAAAAATCTAAAAAGTATTTTAAAAAACAAAAAATCCTTTATTTTAACTGGTGATTTTAATAGCGGGCGAAATTATGAATTATTTGACGATTTATCTATTCTTTATACGGACAATATTCCAAAGAAGTATAATACAAGCATTGATAACAAAATCCACCGCAAGGGATACAATAATATTCAGTTTGTTGTTGATGGTTTCTTTACAACAAAAGATATTGTAGTTAAAAAAATAAAATATCAAAATGGAGTTAGTGATCATTATGCTGTTGTTGCTGAAGTAGAATAAAATACATTCAAAGGATTAAAAATTGGGAAAAAGAAAAATTAATACTTTTTTACTTTGTGCATAAAACAAACATCTCTTATTGTCATTTAATGCACAATAAAACAACAATAAAACCTCTCACATATTATGTAAGAGGTTTTATTGTTGTGCGAATCAACACACAAGTATGTTTTTTGTGTAAAAATTAAGTGTATTTATTTAAGTTTTTTATGACAAAGCCACCAATCATAACACTTAAATTCCCCTGCTTTTGCTTTTTCAGTCCTCTCTTTGGCTGTTTTAACATCTGTGGCTGGTGGAATTATTACACTATCTTCTAATAATTCATTATTTGGCCAATTAGCTGGCATAGCTACTTTATTTTTATCAGAAATCTGCATTGCTTTTACAGCTCTAATTATTTCATCTATATTTCTACCTAGCTCTTGTGGGTAATAAAATATTATTCTTATTTTAGAATTTGCATCAACCACAAAAACAGCCCTAACTGTATTTGTTCCTTTTCCCGGGTGAATTAAACCAAGTTCTTCTGCCACTTTTCCAGTATCTGCTATTATTGGGAATTTAATCTCAACATCCATATTTTCCTTAATCCATTCCTCCCACTTCATATGAGAAAACACTTGGTCAACACTCATTCCTATTAATTCACAATTTAATTCTTTAAATTGATCATATTTTTGCTGAAAAGCAACAAATTCGGTTGTACACACGGGAGTAAAGTCCGCTGGGTGACTAAACAACACAAACCATTTGCCTTTATAGTGTGAAGGGAGCTCAATCTTGCCGTGAGTTGTTTGGACAGTCATCTCTGGAAAACTATCTCCCAACAATGGCATTCCTTTCTTTTTTACTTCATTGTTTTGCATATTTTTATTATTTTAAATATTAATCTTATACGGGGCAATTAGAATTTATTGTTGCGAAACCCTGTTTGTATACTGCAAAAAATACCTATAATTCAGATTATTCTTTACTTTTTAAGTTTATCTTAATTATATCTATTTTGCAATATTTCTTAAAAACAACGAACTCGTTTGGAATTGTTATTTTATGCAAAACACCATGCAAGCACTCTTTTCAGTGCCACCAAGATAA
>CAYRGE010000030.1:0-7365 GCA_964423985.1 uncultured Candidatus Saccharibacteria bacterium
TGCTGGATTGCTTCGTCGTTCCGCTACCGCTACACTTCTCGCAAAGAAGGATAGCAGAAGCTACTTAAATATTTGATAGAATTTTATTTACTAGAACTATTAGTAAGTCAAGATAAAGTAGAAAACAATTTGGCAAAAGCATTTTTTATGTCCTTGTCTTCGGTATTTTCAAACATAGAATCAAAATCAGTATCTTTAAATTCGTGGGCGTTTTTCCCAAACTGTTTTACAAACTCTTGTTTACAATAGTCTCTAAAGTTTTTTAAATTTTCAAAATCCGATGATTTTTTAGGATTTTTTCTAGCCAATTTCAACAGTAGGTGCTCAGAGTTATGTTCCGTGAATTGGACAAGACCACCATCTTTTGTAATCAATACCTCTATTGCAGAGGAGTCGTCTATGTCTTTATCAAGAAAATAAAACAACTTTTGACCTGCGTATTTTGTCTTAATCAAAATATGTTTTGATTTGAAGTGTTTAATATTGCTTACTCCATTTAATTTGCCCTGAGAAATTATTTGGTTACCATCTTTGATAATTTCAACTTTGTTGCTAAATTGAACACTAGAAGCACTGAAAAGTGTTCTAAACTTATTTTTTGTCAAATAAGCGAATAAGTTAAACTCGGTTGTACCCTCGCACAGGAGTAGATAATATACCTTAAAACCTTTTTGCTGTCCACGGATTTTAAAGTAAGTTATTTATAATTCTACTAAAATCAATAGTGTCTGGTACTCCTCCCAAAGACCCTAAGCGGTATATCCTCTTTATGTTATCTCTTTCTTTTACGCTATAATCTGACACTTTGCTTGCTATGATATTGTCGTCCTTCTTTTCTAAAATATGTGCTTGGTTATTTTGTAAGAGATCAAAAGTTTCGTGATTGTGAGAAGAAAAGAATAACTGAGAGTTGTTTTTGTTTATATCTTTATCTTTAAAAAGATTAAGGATAGCAATCTCCATATCTGGATGGTAGAACTTACTCGTTTCATCATAGACAACAACACCCCCTATTTTTAATATCCTAAGAATATCACTTATATATGCTATGAGTTCACGTGTTCCAGCAGAAAGCTCGGCAGCACCAAGACTCTTATAGAAGTTGTTATATTTTGCCTCATAATTAAAAGTAAAAGATTTATCTACGGGATTAGTAACACCTTTTTTTTCAATAACAAGATTTTCAAAAGATGGTTCAAAATACTTAACTATAGGGTTAACTACACCAAGCATTTTAGTTTGTATTTCACTATTACTGTTGAGATACTTGACTGCAAAAGCAAGTAATCCATTTAGGTTATTTTGTCCCAGTTGGACTGAACGCTTGTCAGTAATGAAACAAAAATTAGTTTTAATTTGGTTGAGATTAGAAATACCAATTTCTTCTTTAAGATTGGCAAATACAGAAATATCCGAACTGTCATCTAAAATTACAGAAAGAAAAGAAGACTTTTTTGGTGCTACAATATTATTCGCTAAAGAACTTATTTTGCTTTTTATAGTAGCTCCAAGGGAAATACTGTGATTCTTCCTACTAAAGATTTTTTTGTTGTTTTTGTATAATACCTCCTCGGAAATTTCTTTACCTTCGTTTATAATAGAAATTGAGTAGTTATGTTTAGTTTTTCCAATTATAAAATCCATCTCCATTACAATAGGCTTTGACTGCATTACTTTAGTGTAATTAGGAAGAGAGATAATAGTTTCCGTTTTTATGCCATTGGGAGCAAGTATAAATTCTTGCTGTTTTGATACCATAACTCTAGTTATAGTATCAATAATGTTTAATATGGTGCTTTTACCTGAAGCGTTGGCACCATAAAAACCAGAAATAAGAGAGACTCTCTCTTTACCTATGTTTACATATCCTATTTTCTCTTTTTCGCCCCCTTCTGTGAAGGATATTTCTACGGGGTCTTTTATCCCATAGAAATTACGTGCTTTAATTCTTGTTATTAACATATATATAATAATGACATTATTTTGTAATAATATGCCTATTATATTCTGTAAGACTTAAAAAGTCAAGTACTTTTGACAAAAAAGTGTCCTTTTTACATACTTACATTTTATGTCCTTTTTGTTTCTTTTTCTTTTGCTTATCATCTTATAAGCATAATCTTTTTGTTTACCTTCAATGACTACTCCTTCATCGGTAAATATCTTATTTGTACCTACTCCTTGTTTTTTTAATTCAATCGCTCTTAATCTAATCTCTTTTGTAAATTTCATATTTCTGTTTTTAATTTGCTAATTATACAAAAAAACAAAACTTCGCTCTTTTTGGTGTCTGTTTTATTGGGGACAGATCAACTTGGCTCGTAAACTCACCAAAGCCTCCACAGAGTCTCTTATGACTTACGCTTTTTTAGAACTTAGACACTCTTTAAAAAAATAAAAATCTCTGAATATATTAAAAGCTGTATTATAAAACTCTACTTCACCCTTTTCTAATTTTTTTAATTGTTCTGCCATCTTTTTTAAAACTTCATCTTTTGATAACCAAACAACACTTAAAGCGTTATCTTTTTCACTATCTGTCCTTGTGTCCTATGTTGGTTTTTTATTTATTTCAGCAAAAAAACAAATCGTCTCATATTTTTCAGCGTCTCTGTTTCTAAATTCCCCAACCCTTATTAATTCTCGGATATTCTTTATAGAATAAAAAATTTCCTCCTGACATTCACGATCAATTTCTCGCTCTAATTTCTCACTTTCCGCATCACCCCCAGGAAATAATATAAAATTGTGTATCGGATTGGTAACAAAAGCAAACTTATTTTGAGTGTTTTTTACAATTGCTTTTACGGTAACCCTTTTTTGTATTTTTTCTGTTTTCTAAATTTAGGATTAACAAAAATATCTTGGTCAGTTATTATTTTCATAAAGTTAATTATAATAAAAATGCATTACGATTTCAAAACCGTAACGCATAAGTTATAATCCAGCACCTCACAATGATACAACGGGTAATGGCTTATCTAACACAAACACATTACTACGAGCATGTATCTTAGCAAGATAGCAATTTGGTGGATTTTGTAAAAAACGAAAATCTTCATCGTTTATGCCTAAGAAGTGTTTTACTATTACTCTTAAAGCAAGTCCGTGAGTAAAAATAATAATACAATCCATAGCATCATTCCGTAAGATGATTTCATTTTGCACAAAATTACCAATTTTTTTTACAAATACAGGAGTGTAATCACCGTTTGGAAATTGGTAATATAATACTCCTGTCTCATATCTTGATTATCGTGTTGTAGGTAACATCAGCCAGCTTTGACAATCTGTCTTGCGAAATACCAACTTTCTCTCGGTATTTTTTTATGTTCTTTGCTATTGTGGATTTCTTGTGAAAACTTTATCACAAAATCACGAATAATTTGAACTATTTCCTGCTCCATATGTTCCTTCAATATTATTAATAATTATTTTCAAACTCTTTAAATAACAAAATTAATTTTTTAGTATTTTCACCAACTAATTTATTTTTTATTTTTTTGTTATTTATTTTCACTACAGGTAAAATATTTTTATTGGTTGCTGTTATAAAAACTTCATCAGCAGAATATAATTCCTTTTCTTTGATTGTCTTTTCTTTGATTTTGAAATTATTTTTTTTTACTAAATCAATCACTAATTGTCTTGTAATACCAAACAAAATACCATCTTTGGGAGTATAAATAATATTTTTTTTAATAACGAAAATATTAGCAGTAGAACATTCAAAAACTATTTTATTCTTTATATATAAAATTTCAAAAGCTCCAAATTTTTTCTTAAGAGATTGATTTTTGATAGCCTCGATATAATTAGTATGTTTAATTTTAGAATAATTTCTAGAATATTCCAAACTCACTAAATTAACACCTTGCTCTAAGATATTTTTATTCGGTAACTTTATTTTTTCTATTAAAATTAAAACAGTACTATTGTTTTTAAAATTAAAACCATCTGAAGATTTTCCGCCAGTTATTATAACTCTAATTATTGCTTCTTTTAAATTATTTTTTAACTATATCTTTAAATTCTTCTTTTGATAAATTAAATTTAATACTTAATTCTTTTGTGGAATTTTTAATTCTCCTATAATGCTCTTCTAACAAAAAAATTTTCCCATTTTTAGTAGTTCTAGAAACATCAAAAACTGCATAGCCCCTCAGAAAACCTAAATCATAAGGTGAAATTAAAATATCTTTCATTTTCTTTATTTTTCCATTTTGATATCCATATTTCATATTATTTTTTATAATTTTTCTTTAAACTTAAAAAAAGTATCATTTAAAATTGATTCTCTTAAAATGAAATAAGAAATATCCAAATTTTAAAAATCATTTTAAATAAGGAAACATAGAATAAAACTTAGTTGTTGACCTTTATGAATATTAAGAGATAATCTTGTATTCAATTTGTCTATTCCCAATATCTACATTTTTTACCAATACACGGACAGTGTCACCAAGTCTAAACCTTTTTTTATTAGAACTTCCGGTTATACACATACTTTTTTTGTCGTATACATAATAATCATCCCCGATGTCACGAAGCCGAATAAGACCCTCTGATCGGGTTTCTTTTTCTTCTACAAACATACCCCAATCTGTTACCCCTGAGATTATTCCATCAAACTTTTCTCCAACGCGCTCAGACATATATTCAACTTGCTTGTATTTCACAGATGCATATTCTGCATCACTTGCAATTTTCTCCATCTTAGACGCATGAAGTACAATGCCTTTATACTTACTTAATGTTGCCTTTGAAGATTCTTTGTCTGCAAGAAGTTGTTCCAGTAGGCGGTGGACCATTAAATCAGGGTATCGCCTAATAGGAGATGTAAAGTGTGTGTAGTGAGAGAAGCCAAGACCGTAATGCCCAATATTTTTTGTTGAATATATTGCTTTCATCATTGTTCGTATTGTTGCAATTTGTACAACGCTTTGCTCGGCTTTTCCGTAGGATTCTTTGAGTAGTTTATTTATGTCTTGAGGATCCAGTGAACCGTCTTTTGAAATGGAGAGTTTGTACCCCAGTCCAGCAAGAAAGATAACTAACATTTTAACACGCTCTTTTTCTGGTCGTCCATGTACTCGGTATACAAACAGCTTAATATCTTGTTCCTTTATTTTGTCACTTGCAAATTTAGCAACCGCCTTGTTTGCAAGAAGCATAAATTCTTCAATAAGGTGGTTTGTGTCAAGCATCTTCTTTCTGTAAACACCAATAGGTTTGCCGTCCTCGTCAAGATTAAATTTAACCTCCTCTGTTTCAAATAAAATTGCACCACTTTCTTGTCGTTTTTTTCTGAAACGCTTAGCTACATCATCTAATATTACAAGCTCGTCCTTATAGTCACCAACTCCACTATCCAACACTTCTTGTGCTTCTATATAGGAATACCGTTTTTTTGATCTTATGACTGTTTTGCCAAACCAAGTATCTTTAATCTCTGGAAGCTTTCCTTTTTGTAGTGGCGCAAATGTAAATACAGCAGAAAATGCCAGACGATCTTCATCTGGCAATAAGCTACACAGGTTGTTTGATAGAATTTCTGGCAACATAGGAATTGTTCTATCTACTAAATAAACCGAAGTACCTCGATCTTCTGCTTCTTTATCTATTTGTGTGCCTTCTTTTACATAAAAACTAACATCTGCAATATGAACACCTATTTCAAAGGTTCCGTCTTCTTTTTTTTCAAATGAAAGTGCGTCGTCATAATCTTTTGCATCTGCTGGGTCTATTGTAAGAGTCGGTATTTTTCGCATATCTCGCCTTTTTGTAAGCTCTTCTTTTAGGTATTTTTCTCCATCAGATTCTATTTCTCGTGCTTGTTTTTCTATGGCGTCTGGTAGTTCTGGGCGGAAACCCCTGTCTAGTACTATTGAATTCATCTCAACATCATTATTACCAGGTACTCCAATCACTTGTAAAACCTCTCCATGTGGTTCTTGCTTATGGTTTTTCCATTCAGAAATCAAAATTTTAGCAAGAACCTTGATTCCTTCTGTTGCTCCGTTTAATCTTTCTTCAGGAATTATTATATCGCGATGCATCTTGTAATCTTGTGGAACAAGAAAATATATACCAGCTTCTTTGTTTATAACCCCAACATATTCAATTTTTTTACGACTAAGAACCTCTAAAACCTCCCCGCGAATTTCCCCAGGTGTTATTTCTGGTAAAAGTGCCACACGCACTTCATCTCCGTTCAAAGCCAATCCAACAGCGTCAGCTTCAATGCGTATATCTTGTTCGTTGTCTTCCTGTCTAACAAAACCAACACCTCGTCGGTTTATTGATATTGAACCTTCTGTTTCGTGTTTGATGTTGTGATTGTTTTTATGATTGGTGTTCATTTTATTATTTATTATTTATTATTTTGATAGTACGCACAAACAAGAGATTGTTTATTTAAACAATAATACCTGTTTTGATGCGAGCATTTACTCCTTTTAATATCTCACTTTTTGTTTTGTATGGGTGTGGTATTCCACTTATTACAAATTTCTGAGATTCTCCAGCTGTTTGGATATGTACTTTTCCAAAACCAAGAAGTGTGGGTATTATTCCGTGCACACCAACAGAAACATCTTGAATGCGGTGTAGTTTGAAGGTGGAAACCTTTCTTGAGAATAAGCCTCTTTGGTCAATATTTACAACCCGCAAGTTTGTTAGGATTAAAATATCCAAGTAGTAATCCGTCCAAATTACAAAGAAAGCAATCCATAAAAACAAAAACCAAGTAGCAGAAATGGCAATTAAAAGATAAGAAACATTACCAGCAAACTGGATGCTAGAAAGCATATCCGTCGCATTAATTGCTATAAACCCCGCAACAGGGAATAATAGAAGAAAAATCAAAAAAAACGACTCAGCAAATAAAATAAACCAATGTTTTCTTATTTTGAATATTATTTTTTCATTTTTATCAAGTTTTATCATACTGTAAGCACGAAAGAAGTAACTCCAAAAAACATCAAAGAAGTAAGAAACAGAACACCAATTATGTACACAAAACTAATCGACTTTATTAAAAGCTTATTATATCCATAAGCAGACCAGTGATATACAAGCGCAATACTTACTAAAATTGCAAGAAATATTATTATTCCCAAAGACCACCATAATATAGCAGGAGGTATAAGCACAGCAACATTTCCGTCCGTTAAATTTTCAAGCAATGGTTTATGGTAATCACTATGCTGGTTCATATTGATTATTATACCAATAAAATGCTTTTAACTATAATTTAAGTATACTTACAATAAAAATTTCTAATAAGTTACTCTGGATTGCTTCGTACCTCGCAATGACAAATAGAGTTCGTATCGACAAATAGAGTTCGTAATTACAAGCAAT
>CAYRGE010000031.1:0-7194 GCA_964423985.1 uncultured Candidatus Saccharibacteria bacterium
AAGCTATGAAAGTGCTTTAAATCTGTTGAGTGCAACTTATTTAAAGCTACAAAATACTTTTAATATTGTTAATGGAATTCAAAGAAAGTACTTTACGAAAGGAGATCAAGAGGGTTTTAGTGTAAGAGAAAATAAAGAAAAAATTGAAAACGCAATGAATACAGTTGCTTTGTTTGCACAAAACGATAAAAACGCCTCACATAAAGAAATAGATATTGCACTAATTGAAGCAAGAAGTGCAATTGCTTTGACCGCCAATTCTCTCGATGCAATTAAAGACATAACGGAAACACATGCTTATCGCAATAAGGTGTCAGCAACAGAAAAGGCATTGTTAGATACTGAAAAAACAACAATAAATACAGCATCATTAAGTATTGCAAATAGCCAGCGGGTTATCTCTTCAACAAAACTAACTAATCAAGCAAGCATAAATACAGCACAAACAAGAAAGTTTTCTATGCAAGGACAACTCAAGAGTGCTAAAAATGTTCTTGATATTAAAAAAGCAGGTCCGCGAAAAACAGACATTGATGTGTATAACGCACAAATAGCACAAGCTAAATCTAGGATTAGGTTGTTGGACAAGCAAATACGAGAGTCTACGCTTATAAGCCCAATAGATGGAGTAGTTGCACACATAAACAGAAAAACAGGAGAAATATCTCAAGCACCTAGTCCAGTTATTTCTGTGGTTTCGTCAGGAGATTTTCAAATAGAAGCTTTTATTTACGAAGAAGATGTCGTAAAGATTGCAACAGGGGATCTTGTAGATGTAGTTTTTGTTGCATTTCCAGACGAAACTTTTAGAGGGAAAATAGTATCAATAAATCCAACAGAAAAATTAATTGATAGAGTTGTTTACTATGAAATAACAATAGGAGCTCTTGAGGGGTTGCCAGCTGAAATTAAGCCGGGAATGTCTGTTGATATTGCAATAAAAACTGCCCTCAGGGAAAATGTATTAATTGTTCCCGAGGATGCGATAAGTAGAATAGATGGTCAATATGTCGTGCGTGTTTTTAAGGACGGTGAAATAAAAGAGAGAAAAATAGAGATTGGATTAGAGGGTGATAACAATATGGTGGAAATTATTTCTGGACTGGAAGAAGGTGAAAAGATAGTGAAAAAGTAAACAATGAACAAAACCCCATTAATAAAAATAGAAAATGTTTGGAAGATTTACCAATTAGGTAAAATAGAATTACCAGTTTTAAAAGGTGTTAGCCTAGAGGTTGCTCGTGGAAGTTTTGTGTCAATAATGGGTCCCTCTGGTTCTGGGAAATCGTCACTACTACACATTCTTAGTTGTTTAGATACACCAACAAAAGGGAGTGTTTTTTTGGAAGATAAAGATGTTTCTAACTTGTCCAAAGACGAATTAGCCGGAATTAGAAATAGAAAAATTGGTTTCGTTTTTCAACGATTTAATTTACTACCTAATTTCAACGCATTTGAAAATGTTGCTTTTCCTATGGTTTTTCAGGGAATTAAAGAAGCAGTAAGAGAAAAAAAAGCAAAAGAGATTCTCGCTTCAGTTGGTTTAAAAAACAGACTTTTACACAGACCAAACGAGCTTTCAGGGGGTGAGCAGCAAAGAGTTGCTATTGCAAGGGCATTGGCTAATAATCCAGAAATAATAGTAGCCGACGAACCAACAGGTAGTGTTGATTCTAGGATTGGAAAACAAATTATGGAAATTCTAACTAAACTACACCAAGAACATAACAAAACGATTATTATGGTTACACATGACTACGATATTGCTAAACAATATAGTCAGAGAGTAATAAACATAAAAGATGGGTTAATGGTGTGATTTTGTACGCTTTTTATATATAAAAATACCTTAATAAGCAAAATTTCAATCACGCCTTGCTTATTATTTTTACAACTTAACAAACTATAATGCTTAAAGAACATATTAAAATAGCCATAAAAAATCTTTACACAAGATCTTTAAGAAGCTGGCTGACCATACTCGGTGTGGTTATCGGTGTTTTTTTAGTCGTAGCACTATTGGCTCTTTCTGAGGGCATAAAAAAGGCTGTTTTAGTTCAACTAAAGACAATGGGTGAAGATGTGCTTATGGTTTTACCAGGAGAAGGTGGTGATATATTTACCGCAATGATGGGTGGTTTAATGCTCACAGATAAAGACATTAAGGCCATGGAGCGCGCTGATGGAGTTGAGTTAGTTGTGCCTATGTTGTGGAGAGCTGAAACAGCAAGACATGACGGTGAAGCAAAGACGGTTTCTTTAATGGGATATCCGAGAGAAAAAGCTCAAGATTTTTTGAGAACAGATATGGGCTTTGCTTTGGTTGAAGGAGAGTGGCCTAGGCACGGAAGAAGAGAGGTTATGGTTGGCAATATAGTGCCGAAGGATATTTTCCCAGGAGCAGAAATAGGTGACGATATTCTGATTGACGGAAAAAGATTTAAGATAACTGGTGTTTTAAGGACAATGGGAAACAAGCAAGATGACTCTTTGATTGGTTTAGATATGCCTTTTTTCCAACAAATTACTGGTATAAGTAGGGGTGCGCAATTTGCTTCAATAAAGATTGAAAAAGGATACAATCCAGAAGAAGTGAGTGCCAATATTACAAAAAAAATGGAAGACACAAGGAAGAGAGCTCGTGGTAGCGAAGATTTGCCTGCTTTTACTATTTTTACAACTGAAAATGCAATTGATGTTGCTGGTGATATATTATTTTTGCTTCAAGTAATGATTTTTGGAGTAGCTTCAATTGCTGTGGTGGTTGGCGGTATTGGAATAATGAATACAATGTATACATCTGTCCGTGAGCGAACCAAAGAAATAGGAATTATACAAGCCGTGGGAGCGAAAAACTCAGATATCACTAAAATCTTTCTCATAGAGTCTGGCCTTATTGGCCTTATTGGAGGCACTGGAGGTGTGGTATTAGGAATGGCACTAGCAGAGGCAGTTGAATTTTACCTTCAAATACATCCAGTGTTTCAAATGGAAGCAGTCATTTCTCCAACGCTTGTAATTTCAAGTTTAGTAGCATCGTGTGTTCTTGGTTGTTTGGCAGGTTTTTTGCCCACAAGACAAGCAACTAAACTAAATCCAGTTGACGCATTGAGGTATGAATAGTAAGTCTAAATAAACAATAAAAACACCACAATCACAAAAACAAATACCCATTATTTTATCCAGTTTCTTTTTAATAAAAACACAGTTTGTTGAAACAACAACTCTGGATTGCTTCGTATCTCGCAATGACAAGATAGTGTTCGTAATGACACAACCGCTTGCTTTGACATGCAACTGTTCGCTTTGACAAACAACTACTCGCAAAAGGATTGACAAAATATTGTAATCATATAATATTGAAATAAAGCTGTAGATAATAGGCGCGGAAGATTCCTAAATAAGCCCTATTGAGGTTTATGTGATTAAATTTTATTGCAAAAACTCAGCTTTTAAGTTGGGTTTTTTGTTTTTTTAAGTGTAAAATTTATTATAAGAATTTTTAAGAACTTATTTTATACTTAAGACCACTAAATAAGACCACTAAATAAACTACTAAATTAAATTATGGCAATATCAAGACATAAAAAAGAAGAAATAGTTGCAAACATAAAAGACGCCATAAAACAATCAGAGTCTGTTGTTTTTGTAAATTTTCACGGGCTTGGCGTAATAGACACAACAAAATTACGAAGCAGTCTTCGCGAGGAAAATATTGGTTATGTGGTTGCAAAAAAAAGCCTCATTAAAAGAGCATTAGAATCTTCAAAAATAGAAGGGGATTTACCAGTACTGGAAGGAGAGCTCGCAATTGCCTATGCAGGCGATCTATTATCTCCAGCTAGGGGTGTGTTTAATTTTCACAAAAAACACAAAGATAAAATTAATATACTTGGTGGTGTTTTTGAGGGTCGATACATGGATCAGTCAGAAATGACAGCAATAGCGTCTATACCACCACTTCAAGTTTTGTATGGGCAATTTGTAAATCTTATAAATTCACCGATTCACCGATTTGCCGTTGTGTTAAGCGAAATTGCAAAAAGCAAAGATATCGCGGGGCAGAATAGTTAGGTTAAGAAACATAAAGAATTTTTTATTATTTAAAATTATAAATTTAGTATTATGACAGATGCAGAAAAAAAAGTAGAAATAAAAAAAGAAGAAACTACGAGTGAAAAAGTAGAAACAGTAGTAAAAGAAGAAAAAAAGGAAGAAAGTAAAAAACACAAAGATGGTGATGCTTCAAAAAAAGAAGAGCCTAAGGAGGTTGCAGAAAAAAACACAGAGGCCGTAAACAAAGATATAGAAGAAGTGGATGTGCCTGCAAAATTTAAAGACCTTGTTGAAATGGTTGAAAATATGTCGGTGATTGAGCTTCATGAACTTGTAAAATTGCTTGAAAAGAAATTTGGTGTATCTGCCGCTGCTGTAGCTGTAGCTGGTAATGCTGGTGGAGAAAGTGAATCTGAAGAAAAAGACTCATTTGATGTTGAGCTTACTAGTGTTGGTGACAAAAAAATTGCTGTTATAAAGGCAATAAAAGAGGTTCTGGGGCTTGGGCTCAAAGAAGCAAAAGATTTTGTTGATGGTGCTCCGACTGTACTTAAAGAAGGAATGAATAAAGCGGAAGCCGAAGAATTTAAAAGTAAGATTGATGCAGCAGGAGGGCAAGCTACTCTTAAGTAGCTTAATAGCAAAAAACTAACTGAAATTTAGTTTAATTTTTACCACTAAAGTTCTTTTTCTTGTTGCGCAAAATAGTTATACCAATAAAGATATGAAGATTCTTGAACAACTTTTTGATAGTAGGGCGCGACTGCGTTTAATGCGTTTGTTTTTGCTAAATCCACAGAATGTTTTTGAGATAAAAGATCTTGTAATTCGCACAAAAGAAAAAGACCAGATTGTGCGCAAGGAAATTAATATTCTTGAAAAAACAAGTTTTGTTAAAAAAATAAGAATTTTGGATTGTGTGGTTAAAAAACCAAACACAAAGAAAAATACAAAAAAACATATTTTTGGTTTGCAACTTAATCAATCGTTTCCCTATTTAGAAGAAATAGAAAGACTTCTCACTGTTTCCGCATCTCTTAAGAACGAGGACATTATAAGTAAAATAAAAAAAGCTGGCAATATAAAACTAGTGGTGCTATCAGGCATATTCATAAGAGAGAGCGATAGTGTTGTTGATATTTTGATTGTAGGCGATAAAATTAAAAAACATGTGGTAGAAAGTGCACTTGGTTCAATTGAAGCAGAACTTGGTAAAGAGCTCACCTATGCTTTTTTTGAAACAAATGACTTCAAGTACAGGATTGGTGTTTACGATAAGTTTATTAGAGATATTTTTGATTATCCTCATAAAAAAATCATCAACAAACTAAACATCTTAAATGATAAATAAATTATCCACACCTAGGGGTGTTGTTCTGTTTGTCTTTATTGATATTATTAAAAGAAGCTACTGTTGTATAAAAATAGGTTTGCTTGTTGAGTTTATTAATTCTACCTAAGGCATTGTGGTGTTTGTGTGGAGTAGAAAAATTAAAAAACTTAACAAAAAGATGTGTTGTGCATCTTTGAGCACTTGCAAAAAATGTTATTGTGTCGGTGCTTATGATATGTGAATTAACTTCATTGCTGTAGTAGGTGTTTTATTTTAGCAGTACGCCATTCCTCTTGTTTACTTGAGACTAAGTATGGTGTTATAAAATTTATATAATTATGGATGGAAATTTTGTTTCAGTTTGGGCACAAGGATTAGGAGAGTCTTTTTTTATTTTAGGTGAAGGAGTGGCAATGTTTGCCCCAAAGCTGGTTATTGCAATACTTATTTTTCTTGTCGGTTGGATCATAGCTGCAGTGCTTGGGCGAGTTGTAGAACAAGCTATTAAGGCGGTTAAGGTTGATAGTATTTTGCAAAGTTTAGGGTTTGCAGATGTGCTTTCTCGTGCAGGTTTTCAGTTAAACTCAGGTTGTTTTTTAGGGGCACTAATTAGATGGTTTGTTATCGTTGTATTTTTAGTGGCATCTTTAGACATAATTGGATTGTCGCAAGTCAATGAGTTTTTAAGAGATGTAGTTCTTGGATATTTACCCAATGTAATAGCTGCTGTTATTATTATTCTTGTGGCTGCTGTTGTTGCTGATGTGATGCAGAAAATTGTAGTCGGTGGAGCAAAAGCTGCTGAAATTAAAATAGCACAAATGCTTGGAGGTGTGACCAAGTGGGCTATTTGGGTGTTTGCAATTATTGTTGCTCTTGATAAATTAGGAATACTTAGCGATTATGGCACCATTTTATTTCAAGGGTTTGTGTATATGTTTGTAATTGCAGGAGGTCTTGCCTTTGGTCTTGGTGGCAAAGAAGCCGCCGCTCGTTTTATAGAAGGACTTAGAAAAGAAATTTCACACGACGATAAATAACAAAACTAAAATATATAAAGAAATATATGATTTATCTATTATTTATTACAAATAATAGATAATAGATAAAAAGTAACGGTGTGTCTTTTTTGATATAAATTGACACAGGATACAAACTTCGTTATTCTTTTGTATAGATAGTTTTTGACGGGGTAGGGAGGAAAAGGCATTCTCGCTTCTCAAAAGGGAGTAAACCCGAGTGCCGATCGGGTACCCCGACCATTTTTTAGAAAAAAAGAAACAAAAGAGCTGTATGTTTTATACGGCTCTTTCTTTGTGTAGGTAATCGCTGAGTTTAATCCGATATCTATGCTCACTATGATGTCTTTTAAATATAGAAATATTAAAAAGACATTATAGCTTGTTTTTATATGTAGACTTTTGTTAATATGCTAAAAAATATTTACAAAATAAATTGATTTACATAAACATGGTGTTTGCTGTTTGTGTCTATTTTTGGTATATTCTTATTATTGGTTGTAAGGGGCGGTGGCCATAAAAGATAGTTTTTTCTTTTATATTCTTTAATGACATGTTTATTAAACTAATAAATTAAAAACAAAATTTTTTGCGCGCGATTAGCTCAGGTGGTTAGAGCGCATCACTGATAATGATGAGGTCCCAGGTTCAAGTCCTGGATCGCGCACTAGAATAGAATTCGTCCGCCTTTGGTGGGCTTTTTCTTTGTCGGCGCGAACTATACTTCCCCTAAAAGTAGACACAAAAAACACCGTCTTTGAGAGAGGCGCAATAAAGTGAAGCGAC
>CAYRGE010000032.1:0-6842 GCA_964423985.1 uncultured Candidatus Saccharibacteria bacterium
AGATTTACTTTGCATACCTCAAAGCAAAGATAGAAAGTGAGATGATTAATAGGTTGGATAGCCCAAGTGATACAAACATTGCTGTAATTCCTAGAGAGTCAGTGAGAGTAATACAGTGAATGAATTGACTGAATTTAGCGATATTTAGTCAATTGGTTGACTGAAATTATAGACTTTGCTATAATCACAGGTAATGATTGAAAGATTTTACACAAAAGAATATATAGCAAAGAATCTGAAGCCAAATTCTGTATTGATGCTCTATGGTCCAAGGCAGGTTGGTAAAACAACTCTGATAGAAAATTTTCTCAGCTCTTATGATGGTAAGTTTTTTTCTGGCTTTGGAGAAGACAGTGACTTGAGAGAGATATTAGAGCCACTGAAGGCACAGAGAATTCTTACTTTTTTTGCTAATTATGATTTAATATTTATTGATGAGGCGCAAAAAATTAAAAATATTGGAGAAGCACTGAAGATACTGGTTGACCATGGAAACGATGTAAAAATAATAGCTACCGGGTCGTCATCTTTTGAGCTTGAGCAATCTGTAGGTGAGCCACTTGTTGGACGCTCTGAGATTATGCGATTATTTCCAATATCAGCATTAGAATTATCTGCACAGTACGGTAATATGTATTTACATAGTAATCTTGAAAATCTGTTGATATATGGATCTTATCCAGACACGCTCAATGCTTCATCATATGATGATAAACAAAAATACTTATTGAAATTGATTAACCAATATCTGTACAAAGACATTTTAGAGATTGATAAGATAAGAAATACAAGCAAAATAGCAGACTTACTCACATTAATTGCATATCAGATTGGTAAAGAAGTGTCTTTGGCAGAGCTTGGTAATGCGCTGGACATAAGCAAAAATACGGTAGCAAAATACATAGATTTACTTGAGAAGAGCTTTATACTTATAAAGGTGCGTGGTTTCAGTCGTAATCTCCGTAAGGAGGTTACTAAAATGCACAGGTATTACTTCTATGACAATGGTGTGCGCAATGCGATAATAAAAAATTTCAATTTTATCAAAAATAGAGATGACATTGGCGCATTATGGGAGAATTTTCTTTTTATGGAAAGATTCAAAAAAAGACACTATGAAGATATCTACGCAAATGAATATTTTTGGCGCACATATGACAAGACGGAAGTTGATTTAGTTGAAGAGAGAGACGGTAAATTGTATGGTTATGAATTTAAGTGGGGAAACAAAATACCAAAAGCTCCAAAGCAGTGGCTAGGGACTTATGATAATGCAAGATATGAAGTGATAAATCGTGATAATTATTTAGAGTTTATTGCGTTGGTTCAATAGTTTAACCAAACACTTTGTACTTCTCAAAGCAAAAACAGAAAGCAAGATAATTAATAGATTGGATAGCCCAAGTGATACAAACATTGCTGTAATTCCTAGAGAATCTTTTAGAATAATAAACGCCGTAATTGAGGTAATGAGACTTGCGATTATTATAAATAACATAACAGAGTTTCGTTTTCTAGCTATGAGTAGTTGCCAGATTATTCCAACAAGAACAAAAAGTGGAATGATTAAAGAGAGTAGCTGAGAAATAAAGATACTTGTAGAATACGCTGGAAATATCGTGGACATAATTATCGGAGCAAGAGGAATATATATAATTGGTATTATGAACATTATTCCCGTAAACATAGAAAGTTTCTTGAAAAGTTTCTTTTGTTCGCTTTTTTCTGAATAATTTTTTTGTGTAAATTTTGGCAATAAAACTTGTGGCAAAAACCCAAATAAAAGTGCGAGACTCGTTGGAATTGTAAAAGCGACTATATAAATCGCCAACGCTTCACTCCCCAAAAAGTGCCAAATTAACAATTTATCTATACTCCCATATAAAACACCAAGAACCCCTATTAATGTCAGGTGTTTCCCGTATTTTATTATCTCGCTTTGTGAATTTAACTCATCTTTACTGATTAGGTCTTGTTTGATTGTTTGCGATTTGAGGGTGCGAATGAAAAAAAATAAACGAGTGGTAATTTGACCAATAAAAAAAACAGAGACAAGCACGAGAATGTTTTTTGTGATTAAAGCAACTATAACCATCAAAAATGCTTGTATTACCCTAGAAATTGCTTCATAGATTGCGGGTGTTTTGAAATTTTGTTTGCCCTTATAATAATCAGAATATATAAAAAATGTTTCAAAAAACGGAATAAAGAGTGCGGATATTCCAAATATGTATGCAAGTAAATTATTGCCTTGACTAAAATAGTAGAGTGCGACAAGTAGAGATGCCAGCGAACCAATTAAACCCCATTTTATTTTTACTTTTGTAATCGCAAGTAAATCTATGTGTGCTCCTTGTGCGACAAAACGCGTAGTTGCAGTATTAATTCCAGGTAATGCAGCGATTGCAAGCATTGGAATAACAGCCAAAACAAACCTATATTGTCCGAATGTTTCTTTTGGCAGAAGGCTTGTAAGCAACACTGTAACAACGAAAGCCGAAACAGCTCCAACAGCTTGAGCTCCAAACAACCAACTCCCTCCACCAATCAAATACACCATATCCGTCTTTGTGTATTTTTCGCTCCAGCGTAAAAATTTAATTATTTTACCTTTAATTTTGTGTGCTGTAAGAGATGTCATAAATATATTTTAATCTATCTTTTTTTAATTGCAATTCTCTTTTGTAATAATTAGCATTATTTAAACATTGTTTAGTTCTACTCTATTCTGTTGAGGTATTTCTGGATTGCTTCGTACCTCGCAATGACGGAGAGTGTTCGCAATGACAGAAAAACTCTAGTGATGACAAACAACCATTAACCCTCGTCTTTGCGAGAAGTGGATCGGTAGCGGAACGACATCACCGTCTTTGCGAGAAGTGCAATGAAATGGAACGACGCGGCAATCCAGTACGAAACTTTAAACACCCTCCCTTTTTATGTTTTTATGAGGACTGGGATGGTTTTTCAATTTGAAGTACACTTATATCACTTGACTCCCCTGTTATACGAACAACATCTTTGTCTATTTTCCCAAGCTCTTTATGTGCGATATTGTAATTACCAACTGTAGCACTTAAAGAATTTCCAAGTTTTTGCATAAATGTGTCGTGATTCCCAAGATGTCGTCCGAGCTCCCCCACTCTTTTTATAATCTCTGTTGCTCTCTCTTCTATTTCCAAAGACCGCAACCCTTGTTTAATTGTCTGTAAATAAGCAAGAAATGAGGTTGGAGAAACGATAACAACTTTTTTCTGTATGAATGCATACTCTATTAAATCGCGTGTTGATGTTTTTACTGCACCAACTCTGTTTACAAGTAAATCATAATAAATAGCTTCAGATGGTATAAACATAAAAGCAAAATCCATAGTCCCCTCTTTTGGTTTTATGTATTTTGATGTTTCGTCTATTCTCTTTTTTAAATCTTGCTTAAATACTTTTTCTAATATTTCTCGCTCTTCTGCATCACGAGATTCTAGAATTTTATTATAGTTTTCAAGAGAAAACTTTGAGTCAATGGGGAGTATCTTTTTTTTATCAAGAAATACCACTGCATCTACAATTTCACCACTGCTAAATTTGTATTGCATTTTATACCCCTCAGGAGCAAGGACATTTTGTAAAACTGTTTCAAGATAATATTCACCCAAAATACCTCGTTGTTTTGGGTTTTTCAAAATATCCTGCAAAGACTGAAGCTGATCGGCAAAACCAACAACCTGTTTATTGGTTTCTTTTACACTGGTTAATTCTTCTGTAATCTCTTTTACAAGTTTTTGAGATTCGGTAAATTGAGAACGCATAGCCAGATTCATATCTTTTTGTGATTCGCTCAATTTTGTGTCTACTGTTTTTGCAAGCATCTCCATTTGGTTTTGTAGTAAAAGAAAGCCTTGATTATTTTTGTCGCTGTCTTTATCGTCTTTCTCATCTTTCATTTTCTTGAAAAACAACCATGACGCAACACCAGCAAGCACCACTCCCAACAAAATTCCCATAATTATATATAAAATATTATCCATTTTTTTAAATATTAATCATTAATGTATGACAACCAATTATACTAATTTACTGAATTGCTGTTAATTTCATTTCCATTTCGTGGTTTAAAAAATATATATTTAGCTATTTCAATCAAGACAAGATTCATAAACCCTAACACAACAAGAGATATAAATGTAATTGGTGAAGGAGGTACTATTGAAAGCAGTGCTTGAAGTGGTGGTAGTGTCACTACAAGGATAAGCATTGTCATACTCAAAAACAATGCAACTATAAGATATTTATTTGAAAAGAAATTTATTTCCCAAATTGGTCTATGCAGGTTTTTAATTGAAAAAGCAAAAAACATAGCCCCAGAAGACAATGCTATAAACATAAGTGTACGCATCTCTTTTTCTGGTATTTCAATGTATAGTAGAAAGAAGTAAAACAAAAGCAATATTATTCCCATTACGGAAGCTATTAGGGTGATTAGTTTTTTTAGGTTTGGGGTAAGTATTGTTTTCATTGCAATGTCTCGTGGATTTCTTTTCATAATCCCCTTCTCTTTTGGCTCAAATGCAAATGCAAAATTCATAAACCCTTCTTGCACCATCTTTGTCCACAAAATTTGTGTTGGTAAAAGAGGAATAGGTGTTCCAGCTATAACTGCAGTTCCAACAACAATAATCTCTCCAAAACTTGTAGATAACAAGTATGCAACAATCTTTTTTAAGTTATCAAGAATTCTTCTTCCCTCTTCAATGGCTCTAATAATAATACTGAAACTATTATTAAGTAAAATCAAATCTGATGCTTCTTTTGCAACCTCTGTGCCACTGTTCAAGGCAATACCTATGTCTGCACTTCGCAATGCAGGAGCGTCATTTATACCATCACCAGTCATTGCGACAACTTCTCCATCGGCTTTTAATGTTTGCACGATGCGTAGTTTTTGATATGGTAATACTCGCGCAAATACATTGCATTTTTTAAGCACACTCAATAATTCTTTGTCATTCATCTCTTCAACTTCTACTCCAGTTATTGCCATAGTGGAATCTTCTGGGGCAACACCCGCTTCTTTTGCTATTTTAAGTGCAGTAATAGGATTATCTCCTGTTAGCATAATTACCCTTGTTCCTGCCTCTTTTGCTGTTTCCATAGCTTCTCTAACATCTTTTCGCAATGGATCGTGTAGTACTAAAAATCCTCCAAACACAAAATCATCTACTGTGATATTGTTATCTTTTGCTTCAAATTCTTTAAGTAAAATTGAATCTCTGTTTGTCTCTTTGTACCCAACAGCGATAAGACGCATACCTTCAGAGCTTTTTTGTTGTTGTATTCTTGATAAAAGAGACCGATCTTCATCTGTCATATCTCTTGTTTTTCCATCTGTGTATACAAAATTTGCACATTGAAGTAGAAATTCTGGTGCTCCACTTATATACATTTTTTTACTACCTCCTTCTGTACTGTGTAGAGATGCTGCCATTCTCCTTTTTGACTCAAATGGCAAAAAATCAAGCTGAGGATATGTTTTTAATAAGTCATTTCTTTTCAAACCAGAACCAAGTCCTGCTAATATAATTGCGCGCTCAACAGGGCGTCCCCTTACAACCCACTCAGAAAGTGGCTTTTCTACTCCTTCAACAAAAGCATCTGACACAAGCATTGCCATTTTTAAGACATCTGCTCCTTCAGTATAACTGTGAAGTTTGGGTTCTTTTGGTGTTATAGCTTCACCACCGCAAATTTTAGTAACAGATTCTAATGTTATAATTTCTGCTACACGCATTTCTGCCATTGTAAGAGTTCCTGTTTTGTCTGTTAAGATTACCGTGGTACTACCTAATGTTTCCGCAGCAAGTAAATTTCGCACGAGTCCGCCTTTTTTCAAAATAGACTCCATTCCAATAGCCAAAACAACCGTTACAGCCGCGGGTAACCCTTGTGGCATAGCAGCTACCGCTATTGCAATAGAAAGCATAAAAATATCAATGAGTGGGTGGTTGTTTAATAGTCCTATTAAAAAAATAACAAATATTAAACCCAAGATTAAAAACGCCAAAAATCGTGCGAGATTAGCAATACTTCTTTGTAGTGGTGTTGTTTCGTCTTCAACACCAATCAGACTTTCTGCAATCTTGCCTACTTGAGTGTTGTTCCCAGTTCCCACAACAATGGCTGTTGCAGTTCCACCAACTACAAGTGTTCCCATCCAAGCCATATTGCTCCTACTTGTAATGGGTACATTTTTTTCAATAATGTTTGCATCTTTTGAGACAGCAACCCACTCACCAGTTAGTGCGGATTCATTAACTGAAAATTCCTGCTCTTGCACGATTCTCACATCTGCAGGAATGTAAGATCCTCCAATTATTTCAATAATATCTCCTACAACAAGCTCTGCAGATGGTATTATTTTTTTCTCACCATCGCGAATAACTGTAGCATTTTTTTCTTGAGACTGAAGTAATTTTTCAAATGCCTTTGACGCACGACTTTCTTGCGCTACTCCAACAATTATATTTATTAAAAATACCAAAAGGATAACAATCGTATCCATATGTTTCCCTAAAAAAAGAGTTGCAATACCGGCAATAAGCAATATCACAACCAGAGGATTTTTTAATTGTTTGAAAATTCTATCAAAAATCGTTACTTTTTTTTCTTCTTCAAAAACATTTTCACCATATTTTTTCTGCCTAATCACTGCCTCTACACCAGAAAGCCCTTTAACTAGGTCTGTTTTTAACTTGTCCGCAATTTTCTCTACGGAAAACTGATACCACGGTGTAGATTTTTGTGATGACATATATGGATATTATACCCTATAATAAATGGCTTTGCAG
>CAYRGE010000033.1:0-6168 GCA_964423985.1 uncultured Candidatus Saccharibacteria bacterium
CTGGATTGCTTCGTCGCTCCGCTACCGCTCCACTTCTTACAAAGACATAGAGTGGTGTTTTTATTAATTATGATATTATTAACTTAATATTTTCTTGAAAGGTATTTTAATATGACACTGCGTAAAATATTAGCAACTTGTTTTTTTGTAGCATCTTTTGTGTTGATGGGCACACAGACTGTTTCTGCATTGCAAGAATATAACACAGACAAAAAAGCCGTTGAGGTTGATCAGGGTGTTGCCACTGTGCACTTTTTTGGACATGAGGGCTGTAAATTTTGTCTACTAAAAAAAGATTTTATAGTAGAAACAGAGAAAGAGAGAAGTGACATAGTTTTTATATATTACGATATTGTAAAAGATGCACAAGCAAGAGATATATTCAATAGAGTAATGGAAATAAATAAACTTCCTCGCATAGTACCAACAATGCTTGTTGGGGGAAGTATTGTTCAAGGGTTTGACTCTAGTGAAACCACGGGAGCTCGGGTTGTAAAAATTGCAACAGAAAATATACACAAAAAACATACCATTGAATACTACCTTACTCCTCCAGAAGAAAGAGGCGGTGATGTTATTAATGGCAAAACAGAGCAAGAGAAATTTATTTTTAATCTCCCAATAGTAGGAGTTGTTGACCTTGGGGATTTTTCATTGTTCACACTCTCTGCGGGACTAGGTTTTGTTGATGGTTTTAATCCGTGTGCAATGTGGGTGCTTATTACATTTTTGCTGATTCTTCTACAGATAGGCAACAGATCAAGAATGTGGAAAGTTGCAGGTTTGTTTATTATTGCACAGGCGATAATGTATTATTTAATACTAAATGTATGGTATAAAACCTGGGATTTTATTGGGCTAGACGCAATTGTTACTCCAATTGTTGGAATTGTGGCAATGATGGGGGGTGTTTACTTTATTTCAAAATATTTTAAAAATAAAGGGAGGCTTGTTTGTGATGTAACTAGCTCTAAACACCAAAAAGGAATAGAGGGAAAAATTAAAAAATTAGTACACGCTCCATTTACCATTGTTACTATTGTTGGAATTATTGGTGTTGCACTTTCAGTAAACATAATAGAGTTTGCATGTTCTGTTGGAATACCACAGGCCTTTACAAAAATTATTGAATTAAATCAGCTCAGTTTTATTGAGTCACAGTTTTATCTATGGACCTATATTGTATTTTATATGATAGATGATTTTGTTGTGTTTGGTATTGCCGTATATAAGTTTGACAAACTACACAGTAGTTATAAGTATGCACAATACTCTGCCTTGATTGGTGGAATTCTTATGATTATAATTGGTGCGGTTCTTTTATTTGCTCCTAATGTGTTGGTTTGGTAGAACAAAAAATGAAAATATTAGGAATTGATTATGGCACAAAAAGAATAGGTATTGCAGTATCTGATGACAGTGAAAAATTTGCTTTCCCGAAAGAGATAATTCCAAACGACAATAACCTAATTGCACACATTGTTGTCGTGTGCAAAGATGAAAAAATAAAAACCATAGTTATTGGAGAATCCCTTGACTATAAAGGCAGAGAAAACATAGTAATGAAAGAGATTAAAAAATTTATCAAGTCTATAAAAAAAGAAATAAACATAACAATAATATTTGAGCCAGAGTTTATGACTACAGTTCAAGTAAAAAGATTGCAGAAGTATGGGATTAAAGAGAGCATGAGACCGCGCAAAACACCAGAGCGTGGTGTTTGTGGCAAGGTTGATGCGTCAGCGGCTGCAATAATTTTGCAAACATATCTAGATAAAAAACAGCAAACACAGTAAAAGCACCCAAAAGTGAAAGCAATACAGAAATATAACAGAAATATACAAAGTGTGTTTTTAGAAAACAGTAAAAGTTATGATTTTTCGTTTGTTAGAGAAAAAAAAAGAAGCATTGGGTATTTGGGCAATTAAGCATGCTGAAGGTTCTCATGCAAAGTTTTGGTTAGGGTTTATTGCTTTTATTGAAGCATCGTTAATTCCAATTCCTCCAATCATCATTTTTGTGCCAATACTCCTTGCAAGCAAGGCTCGCAAGTGGTTTTACTACGCTGTTTTTACGGCTTTTTTTTCTACACTGGGAGGGTTTTTCGGTTATATAATAGGGTTTGTTTTTTTTGATACCGCAGGGATTTGGTTAATATCCGCTCATGAGCTACAAGAAGAGTTTAATGCAATCTCGGTGTCTTTTGAGAAATACGCATTTGTGGCTATATTTATTGCAGCATTTACACCTATTCCATATGAGATATTTGCAATTGCTTCGGGTTTGTTCAAGATTAACCCACTCATTTTTATTGTGGCTTCCTTTTTAGGCAGATTACTAAGATATGTAATTATTGGCTATTTAGTGAAGCTCTATGGTAAACATGTTTTGATTGCCTTAAATAAATATTTTGCACAAACTTCACTTATTTTTATTGCTTTACTTGTTTTGTTTGTTTATTATTTCTATTTCTTTCTTTAGTTTTTAGTAAAAATAAAATAAGTTATTGAAGTGCTTATGACCGTCAATTGCAGTAATTTTCTATGGTGTATGTATGTTTTTTTTCGTCAATTAATGTAATTCAATGTATAATTAAAACAAATGTTGCGAAGACTTTTTTATAGAATATTTCCTGTGCCGTTGTTTTTGAGAATGCCCGCTGTTGGCATAGACATCTCAGACGAGGTTATTCGCTTTGCAGCAGTAAAGGAGAAACACACAGGACTTGAAATAGACAAGTTTGGGGAATATAAACTACCGAAGGGAGTGGTTGTTAAGGGGAAAATTCAAAACATAAAGGTTTTACAAGAATACTTGATGTTGATTAAAAAAGAGCATGGGTTTTGTTTTGCAAACATAGCCCTACCAGAAGAAAAAGCATATGTGGTGAGATTGCAGATTCCACAAATGAATAAAAAAGAAATAAGGGGAAATATTGAACTTCAGTTTGAAGAACATGTTCCAATGCTCGTGTCGGAGGCAGTTTTTGATTACAGTATAATTAAAGAAAATAGTAAAAAAATAGACATTCATTTATCAGTTGCTCCCAGAAGCATGTCTGAAGTGTATCTAGAGGCAATATCTGGGGCAGGAATTATGTCACTTGGCTTTGAAATAGAGCCAGAAGCTATCGCTCGCGCCGTTGTGCCACGAAACGATAAAGGAACTTTTATGGTTATAGATTTTGAGCGAGCAAAAACAGGGATATCTATTGTGAGCGAAAATGTAACACAATTTACAACATCTCTACATATAGGTGATGGTGAGTTGATAAAAACAGCAATAAAAAAAACAGAAGAAAGTTCTGTTTTACAAAAACAAAAAACACAAAATGAGTTAATCAAAGAACAGGTTTTTTTATCACTTATTCCCACACTAGAAAGACTTCGCGACGAAATAAATAAAAATTATATTTACTGGCAGTCACACGACGATCAATATGGTAAGCCACGCCAAAAGATTGAAAAACTAATTTTGTGTGGCGAAGGTGCGGTTATACCTGGTATTGCTGAATACCTATCTGCAGGAATACAAGCAACAGTTCAGCTTGCAGATGTAATTGTAAATGTTCGTTCGTCAGATATGTATATACCAGAGATGGAATACGCTGAGTCATTTAAATATACAACCGCAATAGGGCTTGCCTTGGCACATAAAAATACTTAAAAACATGGTAAATTTACTTCCTTTTAAACAAAAGCAAAAAATAAAAAAAGAGTATAAGATGCGTAGAGCAATCGTTGCTTTGTTGTTTGTTGGTGTATTATTTATTGTTGGCATAGTTTTTTTGGTGCCACAATATGTGATGTTATTAAATAAGCAACATAACCTAAAGGTAAGCTTGGAAACAATTAAGCATCAGGGAGTAGAAAAACACCACACTGGTTTGGTGGATGTAATAAGCAAAACTAATGCACAGATAAAATCCTTAACACAAAATAGCGTGGTTTTTTATGGTGCGTATGATGTTTTTAGAGAGGTTCTTAAAAAAAAGAATACCTCAATCAAGATATTTGGCTTGTTTTATAATTTTGACAACAATGAAACAAGAGTTTCCATAAGCGGCATAGCTGGCGATAGAAAAAATCTCTTAGCTTTTACAAAAAAACTTGAATCCAATAAAATGTTTTATGGTGTAGAGCTTCCAATTTCTAACTTTGTAAAAGAACAGGATATTGATTTTTCTATATTAATTAAAGTAGCAGAAATTGACGGTAGTTAAAAAGCACATAGATGAATATAAAAAATACAAAAAAAATAATGACCATAACAATATTGTTCGTGCTTGTGGTTGCAGGTGTATATTTGTTTGCTTTGCATAGGGTAAAAACAGAAATTAACAATACGATTATTTTGCTTGAAGAAACTGAAAACGAAAGAGAAAAACTTGCTATATTTGATAGCACAAAGAATAAAATCAGTGAAGTAAAAAAATATATAGAAAGACTAGACACTTTGTTTATCAACCACAGTAGTGTGGTTGATTTTATACAACAATTAGAAGAATTGGGAAATTATTCTGGCGCAGATATTGTAATTGAAAGTTTAGATGAAAAAAACGCAAAAGGGTTGGCATTTAGTTTAGAGGTTACGGGAACATTTTCCGAGGTTAAGCACACAATAGCACTTCTTGAGAATATGCCCTATAATATATTATTTACGCAAACTCAAATTACTCATTCGTTGTGCACTGAAAGTAAAAATAAATGGAAAGGAAATATTTCTGCAATCTTGCTTAGTTTTACTGAATAATATATGAAAAAATTTTTTAAAAAAAACAAATTACAAAAATGTTTTTCTTCAAAAAGAGACTGGGTAATTATATTATTATTGTTCTTGATATTGTTTGCATTTTCTACTGTCGTTCACTTGCAAATGATTGAAAAGATAAACAGCGGAAAACTTATTCAGGGCAGTACACAAGTAGAAAAAGAGATAACACAAATCAACGAAAAAGAACTCAGATATCTTATTTTGAAGTATACTCAAAAAGAAGAAAGGTTTCTTGAGCTAAAAAGCAAAAAACCTCTAATCATTGACCCTTTGGAATAAATAAGGAATAATAAATTAACCATTATGTTTATTTGTGGTATTCTTTGAGCTAGGAATAGCGTAAATTTAGTAGTTTTTCTGCCCTTGTAGTTCAACGGATAGAACAGCGGTTTTCTAATCCGCTAATGGGGGTTCGATTCCCTCCGAGGGCACAAAATGATTTTCCACTTCTCGCAAATACGGGGGTGGATAGTTGCTTATCATCACTAGCATTTATTTGTCATTGCGAGGTACGAAGCAATCCAGAATTGTCGTTTCGTAGTTTAAGGCTTTGTGCTGGATTGTTCCGCTTATCACAAATACAAACAATATATTAACCAACCCCACTATTTTTTCTTTGGTATTTTGTGTTTAAGAGTGTTGTCTATTATTCCATATTTTTTAGCCTCGTCAGCGGACATATAAAAATCTCGCTCAACATCTTTTTCTATTTTCGAAAGAGGTTGCCCGGTATTTTCTGATAATATTTTATTAAGTCGCACTCTTGTTTTAAGTATGTGCTCTGCCGTAATTGCAATATCGGTTGCCTGTCCCTCAACACCGCCAAGTGGTTGGTGTACCATAATTTCAGCGTTTGGCAGTGCAAATCGTTTACCCTTTGTTCCAGAAGAAAGCAACCACGCACCTCCAGCTGCTGCCATTCCAATACAAATAGTACGAACGGCGGGCTTAATATATCCAATAGTATCAATCATTGCAAGTGTGGCAGTAACCGAACCCCCTGGAGAGTTTATATATAAATCAACATCTTTTTCAGGACTTTCTGATTCCAGAAAAAGAAGCTGAGCGACAACAAGATTAGCTGTGACGTCGTCTATATATCCTCCCAAAAAAATAATTCTTTCACGAAGTAGCCTAGAATAAATATCATAGGCTCGCTCACCAAATTGCGATTTTTCTATTACTGTTGGTATTAACATAGTGATAAGTATAGGATATAAATAATAAAATTTCAACTGTGCTGATAGAATAATACTACACACCTTTTAAAAAGCTAACATTTTATCTGTCATTGCGAACATTTATTGTTGCTACTAGCAGACTATCTGTCATTGCGAGGTACGAAGCAATCCAGAGTTGTCGTTTCGTGTTTAAAGTTTTGTTCTGGTTTGCTTC
>CAYRGE010000034.1:0-6043 GCA_964423985.1 uncultured Candidatus Saccharibacteria bacterium
TTTGCGAGAAGTGTAGCGGTAGCGGAACGACGAAGCAAATAGCAACAAACTTTAAATCCGAAACAATAACTCTGGATTGCTTCCTACCTCGCAATGACAAAACGACAAGATGGTACTCACACTAACACCACCATCTTGTTTTTTTATATTTTTTGTGTTATATTATTTTAAGCTACTAGAAAAGTTCTTTTAAAAATTCAAAAAAGAGGTGTTATTATGAACCAAATTATCGCGGTTATGGTAGTTTTGGCTGGAGTGTTGGCAATATCAGATGCTCCAGAAAAATTTCAGGCTATAGCAGTAAGTGCCACAGAGTCTGGTCAATTTATAGGAACAGCGGGAGACATAAAGTCTTTTGCTGTTTTATTGGATGTAAACAGAATTAAAAAAGGAGTATATCCAACAGATTTTGAAAATTGGGTGGCGACCAATTTTCATAACAATAACCTTAAGCCCAATGTGGTGGATCATTGGGGAGTTGGCTACAGATATACTGTAACCAACAATGGCAAAGACTTTAAGTTAGTCTCTGCAGGGCCAGACAAAAAGTTTGGCTCAGAGGATGATCTCTGGGCTTCTAGTTATTAAAAGTTATAACAACTACCAAAGCGAGTGTTTAAAAACACTCGCTTTTTTTTACAACAACATCACCGTCTTTGCGAGAAGTGTAGCGGTAGCGGAACGACGAAGCAAATAGCAACAAACTTTAAATCCGAAACAACAACTCTGGATTGCTTCGTTCCTCGCAATGACGGGATAGTCCTCGCAACGACAAATACAACTAATTACAATAATAACTAAATGCTCTCTTTGACAAAATAGAGTTTGCAATGTGCAATGACAGAAAATTGCTAATAATAACAGGCAGTGTTCGCAATGAAAAAACAACCATTTACTTTGGCAAATGGCTGTTTACAATAACAAGCTAGAGTTTTTGCTTTGACAGTTAGTGTTCACAACACTAAACCTAAACACCCTTAACTTTTTTTACCAACTTTGCGACGAGAAACAATAAGACTATTTGAGTATTTCTTTACTCTGCGTGTTTTCTGACCTTTACCTGTTGGCTTACCCCACTTACTGACAGCACGCCTGCGTCCCCTTCCTGAACGCCCTTCACCTCCTCCATACGGGTGGTCAACGGGGTTCATAGCACTACCTCTAACTGTTGGTCTTTTACCAAGCCATCGGTTTCTTCCAGCTTTTCCTATTGTCCTAAGTTTATATTCTTCATTTGAAACTTCCCCAATGTTTGCCCAAGATACTGCAGGAATTTTTCTAACCTCTGATGATGGCATCTTAATATGTGCATAGCCTGCATCGTGTGCAACAACTTCTGCATAATTTCCAGCAGATCGTGCAATCTTTGAGCCACCACCAGGTTGTACTTCAATATTGTAAACAAATGTACCTACGGGAATCTTAAAAAGTGGTAAGCGATTACCTGTTTTAATTGGAGCATCTTCTGATGCTATAAAAGTATCACCAACAACTACTGTTTGTGGTGCAAGTACATACCGTCTTTCTCCGTCAGCATAGCAAACAAGTGCAATAAAACCGGATCTGTTTGGGTCATATTCTATCGTTTCAACCTTTGCAGGAATATTAATTTTATTATACTTAAAATCAATATCTCTATACAGTCGCTTGTGTCCTCCACCTTTGTGTCGCGTAGTAATCCTTCCTTGATTGTTTCGCCCAACATGTCTTTTACGCCCCTTGGTGAGAGATTTTTTAGGTTTTGATGCGGTGAGAACACCCCTGTATGAAACAGTCGTCATATGTCTTCGTGATGGTGTTGTTGGTGAATGTTTTTTCATAATCTTAAATTATACAAAATCTATTGAATCACTTTTTTTCAAATACACAAGTGCTTTCTTTTTTGCAGACTTAAACCCTATTTTACCACGAGAAATTACTTTTTTAGAATGTATGTTTATAATATTTACTTTTATTGGATCAACTCCATAGATTGCTTTTATTGCTTTTTTTATTTCAGTTTTGTTTGCTCTTTGTGAAACAATAAATGAATATACTTTGTTTTCAGCCAATATTGCTGCTTTTTCTGCAATGCGTGGTTTTATTAAAATACCCTCATAATTTACGGATACATTCTTATCAGTCTTTTTTACTAATTCTTTTTTAGTGAGTTTTTTTGAAACACCACTATCTTTGTCTTTTTTACTGCTTTTTTCTTTTTTTTCAAATACATCTAAAATAGCCATAATATTTAATATTACACACCTACCATGTCAGTGCTCTTTAATTTTATCTTTGATTGTTTAATTCTGTCCATCTTTCCCTCAATAAGCTCTATGCTTTCTTTTGGGTTTGCGATAATGAGATATTTATACTTAACAATTGCAGGAATAGACAATTCTGCTACTGAAGAAATTGAAATATTACTAAAATTGCCAAATGCTCTTTTTAGTAATTCATTTTTTTCTAACGTAACAATGTGTGTAGAGTTGTTTTTTCTTGTTGCAACTCCTTCAAATCCCGTGATTGTTCCAAGGGTACTTAGCAACTCTTTTGCTTCTTTTGTTTTTGGGCCAGCTAATTCAATGGAGTCAATAAATAAAATTTCTTCTCTACGAAGTTTTTCTGAAAGCAGTGTATAAAATGCCTTAACTTTCATTTTTTTATTTACCTTTTTTGAATAATCCTTTTCATTGCGAGGCCCAAAAGTAACACCACCACCACGCCAGATAGGAGAACGAATTGAGCCATGCCTAGCTCGCCCTGTGCCTTTTTGTTTCCATGGCTTTCTACCACCACCTGCAACCTCGCTACGATCTTTTGTGTGTGCTGCTCCCATGCGTGCATTTGAACGCATGGCACATACAACCTGATGAACAAGATCTGCATTCCAAGACAAACCAAAAACAGCATCTGATAGTTCTGTTATTCCTGTTTTTTCTCCTTTTTGGTTGTATGTTTTAATTTTCATTTTTCTGCTTTTAAGTGACAGTTTGCTAATTGACAATCTCTATAAGTGTGCCTCTTCTCCCTGGAACTGCTCCTGATACAAGGATTTTGTTATTTTCTTTATCTACGGCAAGCACTTTTAGATTTTTGACAGTAATTGTGTCAGCACCCATTCGCCCTGGCATTCTCTTTCCTTTAAACACTCTTTGTGGTCCTGTTGCTCCGATTGAACCAACTTCTCGTTCTGAATGTTTTTGCCCGTGTGATCGCGGACCACCCTTAAACCCATACCGCTTAACACCACCTTGAAATCCTTTTCCTTTTGAGATACCTTGAACTGTTATATTGTCCCCTGTTTCAAAAACAGATACATCTATTTTATCTCCAACAGAAAGCGAATTTGTTTCATCTACACTAAACTCTTTCATATACCTAAAAACACCTAGGTCTTTGGTATGTCCTTTTTCAGCTTTTGTTGCCCTTTTTTCACTTCGTGGCACAAAACCAACCTGCACCGCCTTATATCCGTCTTTTTTATCAGTCTTAACCTGTGTAACCACTACTGGACCAGCAGACAACATTGTTGCAGGAGTACACCTTCCGTTTTTATCGAAAAATTGTACCATATTTTCTTTTGTACCAAGTATGAATTTCATATATTTTTTCTTTAGATACAGCACTCAATAGCTCATTAACAAAACCCCTGAGTCTTGCCTTAAGAAACAGTATTTTCTTTTTTCATTTTTTTAACAAGCCAGCCTAGTCGTCTTTTTGTGTTGGCTTTTGTGCAAAACTAACATTATCCTTATCCTTGTTTTTTCTCCTAAATCATCTTTACGTCAATATTAACCCCTGCTGGTAAGCTCATATTTGTGAGTGCTTCTATTACTTTGGGTGCAGGGTTTAATATGTCAATCAATCGCTTGTGTACTCTCATCTCAAACTGCTCTCGCGAATCCTTGTATACAAATGTCGCACGATTAACTGTATACTTTTTAATTTCGGTGGGCAATGGAACAGGACCCACTACTTCCGCATCGTAACGCAATACTGTATCAATTATTTGCTTAACCGAGATATCAAGAACCTTGTGTTCATATGCTCGCACCCTTATTCGCAATTTAGGTTCTTTAATCTTTTCTTTCTTTGTGTTTTTTTTTGTTGTTTTTGTTGTCATGGTATTTATTTCTTGTTTTGGTATGTTGTTTTTCTTTCATTTGCTTTTATAAAACCTTTATTTCTAGGTCTTATAATTCCAGCCCATTTAGTCATTGTTGCATCACAAGAATTTTATATACTATATCTTATTTAACAACTTTTGTTATAACACCAGCTCCAACAGTTTTGCCTCCTTCGCGAATAGCAAACCTCTGTTGCTCTTCAAGCGCAACCGGCCCGATAAGTACAACTTTAAATGTTACTGTATCTCCTGGCATAACCATTTCAACACCCTCTGTAAGTGTAACTTCTCCTGTAATATCAGAAGTTCTGATGAAAAACTGTGGTTTATATCCAGAGAAAAATGGTGTGTGTCGCCCTCCTTCGTCCTTTGATAGAATGTATACTTCTGCTTCAAATTCTGTATGTGGTGTGATAGACCCAGGTTTTGCAAGTACTTGTCCGCGTGTAATATCTTCTTTTTTAAGTCCTCTCAAAAGAATTCCCGCATTATCCCCAGCTTGTCCTTGGTCAAGGTTTTTATTAAACATCTCAACTCCAGTAACGGTAGTTTTTACGGATTCTTCTTTAATTCCAACGATTTCAATCTCTTCCCCAACCTTTACAATACCTCTTTCAATACGCCCCGTTACAACAGTTCCTCGTCCCTCAATTGAAAAAATATCTTCAACTGGCATAAGAAATGGCTTGTCTGTGTCACGGTCTGGTACTGGAATATATTCATCAAGTGCTGTGGTAAGTTCAATAACTCCCTTTACCCATTCATCATCTGCTGATTTAGCCTCAACAGCTTTTAATGCTGAACCACGAACTACTGGAGCATTTTCTCCATCATAGCCATACTTTGTAAGAAGTTCGCGAACCTCTTCTTCCACAAGGTCAACCAAATCAGCATCGTCAACCATGTCTACTTTATTAAGAAAAACAATAATTTTAGGAACTCCGACTTGTTTTGCAAGCAAAATGTGTTCACGAGTTTGAGGCATAACACCATCAGATGTTGCAACAACAAGAACTGCGCCGTCCATCTGTGCAGCACCAGTAATCATATTTTTAATATAATCTGCGTGACCAGGAGCATCAATATGTGCATAGTGGCGAGCATCAGTCTCATATTCATTGTGAGATAGTGCAATGGTAATACCACGAGCTTTTTCTTCTGGGGCAGAGTCAATCTGGCTCACATCTTTCATTTTAACAGTTTTCCCTGTTAAATTAAGAGAGTTTAATATTGCCGCGGTAAGTGTTGTTTTCCCGTGGTCAACGTGTCCAATTGTTCCAACATTTACATGTGGTTTTGATCTATCAAAATCAGCCATAATTTTTTTATATTAATTACTAATTATTTTAACAACCTACTTTAATTTAAAAACATACCTCTTGTTAATGTACTATATTGTAAACATAATATTACAAAAAATACAATACCGCAACAAATGAGATATTTATTTTTTTGATTAAGTGCTTTATTCAAGAAGTATAACTATAAACCATTTTTAATGCTTACCTAAAAGCACCACAATAAAAACAGTCTATTTACTATAACAATTACTATCATAACAAAGTCGTTAAAATAGTCAAATTTATTTTAACCAGATTCAAGGAATTAACCATATTTCTTAATCTTAATAATTAAGATTAAGAAATAAAAAAAGAAGTTAAGTGTTACACTCTATCTGTCATTACGAGTAATATTTGTCATCATTAGAGCTTATTCGTCATTGCGAGGTACGAAGCAATCCAGAGTTATTGTTTCAGATTTGAAGGCTTCATACTGGATTACTTCGTCGTTCCGCTACCGCTATACTTCTCGCAAAGACAAAATTTGTTGCTACACTCCTAGCAAAGACGGGGATATGTTGCAACTTCGTTATACTTCTCGAAAAGACGGTTTAACATTACAGACAAGAGATTACTCATGCTGAGTATCTTATAA
>CAYRGE010000035.1:0-6039 GCA_964423985.1 uncultured Candidatus Saccharibacteria bacterium
TATTGGTGCCCTTGTTAGGACTCGAACCTAAAACTCAACGTCCGAAGCGTTACGTGATATCCTTTTCACCACAAGGGCATAGATTGTATCTAAAAACTAAAGCTACTTTTATAAGCTTAACATATTGTGTTAAACTTATAAAATAATTGCAACCTAATTTCAAGGGTTAAATGCAATACTTAGTTAGTCATTGCGAGGTACGAAGCAATCCAGAGTTTTTGTTTCGTGTTTAAGGGCTTCGTGCTGGATTGTTTCGTCGTCCCGCTTCACTGCACTTCTCGCAAAGACGGGGTTTGTCGTTCCACAACGGTGGCTTTCATAAAAAATAGCTCTGTATTGTGTATAATATAGAATACAATAACCATACTTGCTATAATGCTTAGGTAATAGCAGTTTTTAATGTCTTGTTGTTGTTTTTGACTTAACACAAGGGTTACACACAACAAACGAAACTAATAAGTTTTTATGTGTTTCATAAAAACATTATAATAAGATTATTATAATTATGAGCGAAATAAACAATAACATACCAAAAGAGATAGTAATGGCTTTACAAATACTCAAAAACGCTAATTTTGAGGCTTATTTAGTAGGTGGTTGTGTCCGAGACCTATTACGAAAGGAAAAGCCAAAAGACTGGGATATTGCAACAAGCGCAACACCAGAAAACATACAGGAACTTTTTGAACATTCTTTTTATGAAAATAACTACGGAACAGTTGGTGTAGTTAACGACGAAACAGAAGACAAAACCTTAAAGATAATTGAAATAACACCCTTTCGCTCGGAGGGAGCATATAAAGATGGCCGTAGACCATCTAGTGTTTGTTTTAGTACAAAAATAGAAGATGATTTAAAGCGACGCGATTTTACGGTAAATGCAATTGCATACGACATTTATAAAAACAAGTTTATTGACCCCCATAAAGGACAGGAAGATTTAAAAAGTAAGGTCCTGCGTGCTGTTGGTTCAGTAGAAGATCGTTTTTCTGAAGATTACTTGCGAATGCTTCGTGCCGTGCGTTTCGCCGCACAACTCGGCTTTTCAATTGAACAAGCAACAGAAAAAGCTATTATTTTACACGCCAAAAAAGTACAAAATGTTTCACGTGAAAGAATTCGTGACGAATTTATTAAAATAGTTGACTCAAGACACCCTGTTATTGGTATAAAGATTGCCCAGAAACTAGGTATATTAAGCCATATTGTACCAGAACTTGAACTTGGTATTGGAATAAAACAACGAGGTAATCATATTTATGATGTGTGGGAACACAACCTTATGTCATTGCAACATGCAGCAGACAAAAACTGGTCGTTTCTCGTGAAACTTTCTGCGTTGTTGCATGATATAGCCAAGCCACATACCCGCAAGTGGTCAAGGAGTCAAAATTTATGGACATTTCATGGACATGATGTTGTGGGAGAGCGTGTTTCACGTGAAATATTAAACCGCCTCCTTTTTCCAAAAGAAACCGTGATTAATGTATCAAAACTCGTGCGCTGGCATTTATTCTTTTCCGATCCTGACAAAATAACGCTTTCAGCTGTGCGTAGATTAGTAAAAAATGTAGGTAAGGAACATATTTGGGATTTAATGAAACTCCGCGCATGCGACAGAATAGGTACGGGACTACCTAAAGAAGCACCCTATAGATTGCGCAAATATGAATCTATGATTGAAGAGGTTCTGCAGGATCCAATTTCTGTTAGTATGTTAAAGATTGACGGTGTCAAAATTATGAATGTTACACAAGAAAAACCTGGCTCTCGTATTGGTTTTATTCTACACGCACTACTTGAAGAAGTTTTAGAAAATCCAAAACTAAACACTGATGCGTTTCTCGTGAAACGAACAATAGAGCTTTCAGGTCTTTCTGATTCTGATTTAAAGACATTAGGCGAGAGGGGTGCAGAAAAAAAAGAAACAGAACAAGATTTAAGGGTATCTGAAATACGCAAACGACATTGGGTAAAGTAAAAAACAAGTGCCTATAAGTTTAATTTTACAACAGGCTATGCAAATTATTTTTAAACAAAACAAATAATTATTTATGATTTAATATTTTACTATCCGTAAGATGTCTTTTTGTTATTAATATATTAACAAAAAGACATTTTTATAAAAGCAAAAAAGGGGAGTTGCTTTATTAAGTTTTATTAAACACCACAACAACCTACAACACTTTCTTTTTGCATTGTTTTAAGTTGTGTTTTTCCGCAATAATTTTAATCTTACCATTGAATGAAGTGTTGTTTCTATTGGTGCAATTAGTGTAATTTATTGCTAAAATAAAAGACACGCAAAGAATAGTCTTTTATATTTTTTATCGCAATGAAAATAAATAAACTATGTCTTATTAGCTCATTTTTATAACTAAAGGACAGTGGTCAGATCCATATATGTCTTTTAAGATACGTATGTCTTTTATATTTTTTATCGCCTGTGTGTTTGCAAAAAAATAGTCTATTCTCCAGCCAACATTGCGATCACGTGCTCTAGTCTTCATATCCCAGTATGTATAAGAGTCTGCTTTGTTTGAGTAGAAATGCCGAAACACATCAATAAAGCCACTTGCAACTACTTCGTCAAGCCATGCTCGTTCTTCTGGTAAAAACCCTGAATTCTTTTTATTTTCTTTGGGCCTAGCTAAATCAATTTCCTCATGTGCGGTATTTACATCACCACAAAAAATGATTTTTTTATCACCTTCTGTTTGATTGCGTAATTTTTCAACATAAATTAAAAAAGCATCGTAAAAATTAAGCTTGTATTTCAATCGTTCTGGTCCACCTCCTCCGTTTGGAAAATATATATTTATAAGTATAAACTCCTCATGGTGCATTGTTAATAATCGCCCTTCTTTATCAAGTTCCTCAACTCCCATTCCACATTCAACTTTTAATGGCTTGTCTTTTGTATAAACAGCAACACCACTATACCCTTTGCGTTCTTTTGGTGAACAAAAATAAGAAGTATACCCAGAAATACTTCTAATCTCGTCTGGTAACTGTTCTTTATGTGCCTTTGTTTCCTGTAGACACAAAATATCAACATTTTCTTTTTCTAGAAACTCAAAGAGGTTCCCTTTTCTGTGTACAGCCCTTAATCCGTTAACATTCCAAGATGCAATTTGTGTCATATTTTAAATTTAATGATTATTAATAAAATTACTAAAAACTATTTTAATTACAACTTTATAAAAAATTTTTAAATACCCAAATATCACTTTTGTGTTTCACGCCCTACACAAAATCGTGAAACACAAATATGTTATTTATGTTTGTTTTTGTACACTGTGAATAGTTGTTTGGTATCACTAGTAATTATCTGTCATTGCAAGCGGTTGTTTGTCATTGTTGGCATCTATCTGTCATTGCGAGGTACGAAGCAATCCAGAGTTGTCGTCTCGTGTTTAAAGTTTTGGTGCTCGCTTTCTTTCGTTTTCGGTTAAACATCGCTTACGAAGACGAATATCCTGTGGTGTAACTTCTAGATATTCATCACTACGCATAAGTCCCAGTGCCTTCTCAAGAGTTAAATCAAGCGCTGGTGACACTTTCGTTGCTTCATCACTACCAGAAGCTCTCATATTAGTAAGTTGCTTGCCTTTAGTTGGGTTTACCATCATATCTTCGCCTTTTGATGTGTTTCCAATCACCATTCCTTCATATACTTCTGTGTTTGGATTTATGTATAAAATACCTCGTTCTTGTAGGTTCATAAGAGCAAAACCAGAAGCTTTTCCATTTGACATTGAAACCATAGATCCTAATTTTGTTTTTTGTATACTTCCAGCCATCGGACCAAAGTGACTAAATATAGAGGTTAGTATTCCATTACCTTTGGTGTCTATAACAAATTCATTGCGATACCCCAGCATTCCTCGTGTTGGAACTTCAAAAACGATTTTTACCTCACTGTGTTCAGTCCCCATCGTAGTCATTACACCTTTGCGTTTTCCAAGCTTTTCAATAACCGACCCACTAAACTCTTCTGGTACCAATATTGAAACCTCTTCATATGGTTCGTGTTTAACGCCACCAACATCCTTGAACACCACTTCTGGCTGTGAGACAGCAATTTCAAACCCTTCTCTGCGCATATTTTCAATAAGTACCGCTAGGTGCAATTCTCCTCGTCCATACACCTTCATTCTTGAATCATCGCTAAAATCTACACGCAAACCAACATTAACCTCAAGTTCTTTTTCAAGCCTGTCTCTTATTTGCCTTCCTGTTAAAAATTTTCCAACCTTACCAGCAAAAGGGGAGTCATTTACAAACATAAAAACAGATATGGTGGGTTCATCTACCGCAATAGCAGGTAGAGCATCACCCTCATCTGATTCTAATAATGTTTGTCCAATAAAAATACCGGGTATTCCTGCAATCATTACAATATCTCCAGCTCTTGCTTCTTCAGCTTCTTTTCTGTTTAATCCCTCAAAGGTAAATAACTTGTTTACCTTGCCTGTGTTTTTATTACCGTCAGCGTCTTTAATAATTAATGATTGTTTATTTTTTACTACACCTTTGTATATGCGACAAATACCCATTCGTCCCAAAAAATTATCGTGAGCAAGGTTAAAAACCTGTGCTGATAGTGGTTCTTCTCCAAGATTATTGCCAGATGATGATGGTACTTTTTCAATTATAGTATCAAGGATAGGCGACAGGTCTACTGCATTGTCTTCCATTTTCCGCTTTGCAATACCGTCACGCCCCACCGCATAAAGTGTTGTAAAATCAAGTTGCTCGTCTGTTGCCCCAAGATCCAAAAAAAGCTCATATACTTGTTCTTCTGCAACATCAACATTAGCTGCTGGCTTATCAATCTTGTTTAATATTAATATTGGCTTTAATCCAAGTTCTAGGCTTTTTTTAAGTACAAATTTTGTTTGTGGCATTGGCCCTTCTGCTGCGTCAACAACCAAAAGAACAGAGTCTATTGAACGAAGAACTCGCTCAACCTCAGAGCCAAAATCTGAATGACCTGGTGTATCAAGTATATTAATCTTTGTACCCTTGTAAAATACTGAGGTATTTTTGGCATAAATAGTAATACCTCGCTCTTTTTCTATATCATTTGAATCCATAGACACGCCGTCTTTTCCAGCACCTGTTTCCGCCAGAATTGCATCGGTTAGTGTTGTTTTTCCATGATCAACATGGGCGATAATTGCAATATTTCTTATTTCCATTGTTTGTTAATTTATGTGTTTTTCTGCGAAATCTCCAAAGATAGGTAGTTTATATTTTTTACCCTTATATGCTTTATACATTAACAGCAACCAAATAAACACACCTACCAGTGCCGCAAAAAATGTAATTATGGCACCTAGAACTGGAATAATGTTAATAACTGTTGTGAACACAAAAAGCGACAAGAAAACAACAGTGGATTGCATTGCATGAAATCTTATAAATTTGTTTTCTTTCTCTATAACCAAAAACAAAACTCCAGTTAAGAATCCTAGTGTGTAAGTAAGTAATCCTTCAATGTTTTCACTAAGCCCCGTACTTGTTTTTGTGTTTGTTTTAATACTTTCTTTTTTGTCTAAATTATTTACTTCTTTGTCTTTTCCCATTTTTCTAAATATTAATTTTTTAAACACCCGTTATTAAGCACTGTATTTAACAGAACATACCCTGTGTATAACAAATACTATCAGAAATTCAAATATTTTGCACAGATATTGTGTTCGTACACCGTCTTTGCGAGGAGTGTAGCGGTAGCGGAACGACGAAGCAACCCAGTACTAAAACTAAATATGTTCAGATTTCTTACGGCAAAAATTTCATTAAGTGTTAAATATTTGCTCTCTTTCATAGGAGTTTTGCAAATCAAATATACACCACTTTTCTATTTTTATTGTTCAAACCCGCCAGTAACCCAGTCCATTTCATTACTCCAGTTCCTGCCTGAACAAGTCCACCCAGGGCTTACTGGGTGTGGCCTATTACTTGCCTCCATATTAGCAACCCCTAAAACATAGAAAGCTCCTTTTGATGTGTCACAACCACCATGACCCGCAG
>CAYRGE010000036.1:0-5863 GCA_964423985.1 uncultured Candidatus Saccharibacteria bacterium
AGGTTGTGGTGATTAGTAAAATTTTTAGAAAAATGAAAAAAATGTAGCAAAATTTATATATCTTGAGTTATGTTGTCGCAGGGGATGGTAAAAATAAACCGACCTATCTGGTGTTTTTGGTCAAAGAAAATTTAAGTATTATCTAGAAAACACAAACGACACCACATTGTTTATTTCTTATTTGTTTTAAATGTTGTGCATAAACAAAAAAACAACCTCGCATAAAGCGAGGTTGTTTTTTTATTGTTTACTTGCGATTAGTCGGTGGTGTCGTCTTTAGCGTCAGCTTTAGTAACTTTTACCGCATTTTGTCCTTTAGGACCGTCTACGGTTTCAAAAGTAACCTTATCGCCTTCTCTAAGATCGTTGAAATCCATATCTTGAAGTTCGTTTGCGTGGAAAAAGAGATCTTTTTCCTGCCCTTCAATAGAAATGAACCCAAAACCACGATCAGTTAATCGAGCTATTGTTCCTTCGTTCATTCTGCAAGAGAACTATTTTAATAAACATCAAACCTATATACACTGTTCGATAAAACTCGACTGTGAAAATAATTTAAAGATAAATCCCTAAACATTTTCAGTTTCCCTTACAGCTTTGATTTGATAGTGTTAATTTAATCATACTATCAAAAAAATGTCAAACTTTATATTTCTAAGTTCAAGAATTAATTTCATCCCTTAATCTTAGTAATTAAGATTAGGGGATGAAAAAATAAAAAAGAAGTCAATTCAGGGTTGTGCGCTATCTGTCATTGCGAGCAGTTGTGCCTTTATGGGTTTTATTTGTCATTGCGAGGTACGAAGCAATCCAGAGTTATTGTTTCAATGTTAAAGCTTTCTACTGGATTGCTTCGTCGTTCCGCTACCGCTACACTTCTCGCAAAGACAAATTTGTTTCATTGCATTTTTTGCAAAGACAAGGATTACTAAATACCGATTTACTTTGTTGTTTTACTTCTCGTAATGACGGGGGCTAATGTTGCAGATAATAGCCACTACAAAACAAATCTTTGTGTGGCGGCAACATAACAACTCAAGGTGTTTTATGCAAAAAAGCTAGACACCTCTTCTTTTGTGAGATTTCGTGTTTGCCCCTCCTCTAGATCGCCTAGTTCTATGCTTCCAATACGAACCCTTTTAAGTGTTGTAGTTGTATAACCAAGATCACTGAGCATTATTCGTATCTGATGTCGCTTGCCTTCTTGTAGTATCATATTAATCGCTCGGGAGTTAATTATTCTAGAACGAACAGGCAAAAGTGTTCCAAGTGTTTTTGTGACCATGCCTTTTTCAAAAATAACAGGAATACCACTACGGAGTTTTTCTCGCGTATTCACGATGTATTCTTTCTCGCAACTAGAGTTTGCCCCGAGTACTTGAGTGGTTACTCGCCCGTCATTAGTTAATATAATAAGCCCACTAGACGCTTTATCTAGTCGCCCAACAGGAAATAACCCTTTGGGTTTCCACTCATTGATAATACTTTTACGATTTGTATGGTCTTGAGTCGAGAGTCCTTTTGGTTTGTGGTAAGCAAGATAAATATGCTGTGCCTCAATCTTTGCTTTGTTGAGTTTTACTATATCTTTTTCCTCTACCATCATACCTGTTTTTGCTAACTCATTGTTTATAAATACTTTTTTTTGTTCAATAAGCAGGTCTGCTTCTCTGCGAGAAGCAAAGCCTTTGTCTCTTAAGTATTTATTTATACGAATTGGAAATTTCATATTATTCATTTTGGATATTTTATGATTTGAATTTTATTATTGTCGCATTAATCACTTGAGTATAAGTATATGGTATCATAAACTTTGAATGGTGTTTTATTGTTTAGTCTGAAAATAAAATAAAACCATAAAATATACTATTGTTTCTACTGAGTAGATATAAATTAATATTTTTTTACCGTTAATTTTTATAAAAATTATTGAGTAACTAGAGTCGGACATAAAGACAAAAACAATTCACATAGAGTATTGGTAAGCTAAATAAACATAACTAGAAAAATGAAAGATACTTCAAATATTTACATATATGGCAAGCATGTTGTACTAGAAGCACTTAAAAGTACCCCCAACAATACCATAAAAAAAGTATTTATTGCTCCAAATTTTAATGAGCAAAAAACTATTAATTTGTTAAACAAGAAACAAATACCTATGTTCCCGCTGTTTTCTTTGCAAGAAACTGAAAAAAGGTTTAACTCAGTTGCACACCAAGGAATAGTTGCTCTTATTTCACAAAAAAAACTTATGCATAAGTACAGTGATTTTATTGGTTCACTTAAGATTACACCAGATACTGCCTTGGTTGTTTTAGGGGAGTTGAAAGACCCACAAAACATTGGAGCGATTATTAGAAGCGCGGACTCTTTCGGTGTCTCTGGAATTTTTATTCCAGAGCGTAATCAAGCACAGATTACTAGTTCTGTGATAAAAATATCTGCAGGCTCTGTTTTTAAGATACCGCTTATTACTATTGGTAATGTAAACAACACATTAAACAGTCTGAAGAAAAAAGGTTTTTGGATTTATGGACTTGAAGGTGATGGAGAAAAATTGTTGTGCGACGAAGAGTTTGATTGTCCCACTGTTATTGTGGTTGGTGGCGAATCAGATGGAATTAGAAAAAAAACACGGGACTTTTGTGATATTGTCCTTTCAATACCAATACACCCTAAATGTGAGTCATTAAACGCAGCCACAGCCACATCAGTTGCACTGTATGAATGGAGTAAAAAACACCCAAATGCCACAAGCTCTTTGTAGATTGCCAACAAAGAGCTTTAATTACAAATACAAAAACACAATACAAGCATTAAGAAAAGAAGTTTGTAGTTATTTTAATTTTTTGAGTCTACTTGTTAAGTCTTTCATTGGTATTGTTTCTTGAGATCGTGTTTTCATATTACGAATAATAACCGTATCTTCAATAGCTTCTTTTTGTCCAAATATGATTATGTAAGGGATTTTGAGTTTCTCCGCATGCCCTAATTGTGCACCAAGTCCATCTTTTGATAAAGACTGCTCAACTGGAATTTTAGCCTTCCTCAACATTTCTACAATAGAGAGACTTTTTAGTTTTGCATCAAAGCCAATTTGTATAAGATAAACTTTTGGCTTTTTTACTATGCGTGGACTAATGTGTTTGTATTTTCCAGACAAGACAACCCTATCAATCCCTATGCTACCACCCACAGAAGGTATGTCGCTGTTGTTTCCAATCGCACTCGCCAGACAATCATAGCGACCACCACCAGCTAAAGCAGATGGCGGTGTTTTTTTCTTGCTTTTGTTGTTAGTTTTTGTTTCCACCTCAGTGTTTTCATCTTTTATTATTTCTCTTTCATCGAATATTTCAAATACAGTCTTTGTGTAATAATCTAATCCTCGCACAAGATGGTGTTTAATTTCATATCGAATATTCAAGGCTTCAAGATACTCAAGAACTTCCTTGAAATGCTTTCTGCACTCACAACAAAGACAATCAACAGGTGTTGGTGCTTCGTGCTTAAATTCTGCACACCTTGTGTCTTTGCAGTCAAGCAGTCGCATTGGATTTGTTTTTATTCTTTTTTGACAATGAGGACAGAGGTTATTTATATGTTTTTTGTAGTAAGTTACAAGTTTTTTTAAAAAATCAGGCTTGCATTTATTGTTGCCGATATTATTTATATGTACTACTGTGTTTTTAAAACCTAGTTCTTCAAGAATAACAACCATTGCCTTGATTACTGTTGCGTCAGCAATGCTTTTTTCTGTACCCAATATCTCAAGACCAAACTGTCTTAATTCTCGCAACCTCCCGTGCTGTGGTCGTTCGTGCCTAAAGAATGGACCATAGTTATAAAACATCACTGGTTGTGGCCTAGATCGCATTCCATGTTCAATATAAGCTCGTAGAATAGGAGCAGTTCCTTCAGGCCTCAAAGCAATATTGTCACCACTTTTTGTTCGAAGTGAATATAGCTCTTTGTCTATTAAGTCGGTGCCTTCTCCGACTGCTCGTGTGAACACATCTATTTTCTCAAGAACAGGTGTTTCAATTGGGTGAAATCCATAATAAATAGCAACCTCAGATGCTTTTTCAAAAATTCCCTGATAGTCAAAATACTCTTCACCCATTATGTCGCGCATTCCTTTTAGCGAAGAAGGGGGTGTTGTTTTGTGTATTTTTTTTCTTTTAGGCATAGTGTTTTTATTTACCAATAAAGGTGCCTACCTGGAAGCACAGATGCTTTTGTGGGAGGAAATAATCTTAAAAGAGCTCTACCAACCACAAGGTTTTCATTAACTGGTCCAAAAAACCTAGAATCAAGACTTTCCGCTCTATTATCTCCTAGAATAAAAAATTCATCATCTTTCAATGTTTTTTTAAGACTTGCCCCAGCTTTTTTGCTTGTTATATATGGCTCGCTCAATGTGAAGCGAGTAGATTCTCCAATGCCTTCGTTCTCAATGGTAATAACACCATCTTTTATAGATATTGTTTCGCCAGGTAGCCCAATAACTCTTTTTATTAAAAACATTGTTGTTGTCCGTGGGTCACGAACAACAACAATTTCACCACGAACAGGGCTTCGCAAGCGGTAAGAAAGTTGATCAACGATTAAATAATCACCAGTAGTAAGGGTTGGATACATAGAAGGACCTTCTACGATGAATGGTTGAGCAATAAAAACACGGACCGTTATGATTATTATGGACGCTATAAAAATAAACCTTATCATTTCCCACACAAGCGAAGCGACGGTTGCCGGCTTCTCTTGCTCGTCAATATCTTTCGTAGCATCTGTATTGTTCATAGTTTATTAGAGAATTAAATTAGCTTATTTTAATTAAAGCACTGTTATAGAACAGTAAATAGTAAAAGAAAATTACTATTTACTGTAGCTAAGTATTTATTTTTAGTTTGTTTGTAGAGTATCTAAGATAGATAATATTACAAAAAACACCATAGAGCAAGGAAGTGTCCTTTTTGTTTTTATTATTGGTGGTTTTTGGTTATATTTGGTAAAATCTTAGTATGACATATATTATTGTGGGACTTGGGAATCCTGGCAGTGCCTACGAGACGACTAGGCATAATACAGGCAGGATAATTCTTGAACATCTAAAAAATACAAAAGGCTTTTTGGGGTGGGAAAAAGACAAAACAAAAAAAACACTTATTTCGGAAGACATAGAGGGCAAAAACAAGATATTGTATTTAATGCCAGAATTGTTTATGAATAAGTCAGGAGTTGTTGTTTCAAAGTTTATTAAAAGCACAAAACAAGCAGAACGCCTCATTGTTATTTACGATGATTTAGATTTACCTATGGGGTCGTTTAAGCTCTCGTTTAATCGTGGCGCTGGTGGGCACAAAGGAGTTGAATCAATAATAAACAAACTACATACAAGGGCGTTTTTGAGAATTCGTGTTGGAATATCTCCTTCAACGCCTTCTGGAAAATTAAAAAAACCAAAGAACGCAGAGGCTGTTTTGGGTTTTGTGATGCACAAATATTCTCAAACAGAATTAAAGAAATTAAAAACCATTGCACTCGACATAGATAAAGCAATAACACTTTTTATTAAAGAGGGTAAGGAAAAAGCAATGAATAAATACAACTAACAAAAGCCAGCTTATCAATGATGGTCAAGTTGTGTTTAAAATCTAGGTGTTTTTAAGCACAACAATAAAAACAATGAAAGTATTTAGTAGGATTCACGCTACTAAACCAAAACCCATTGATACTGTAATGTTTTAAATTAGAATTTTTTGTAACAAAACCTGTGTTGTTATTGAGAATGGTAATGATTATTATGGCTGATTAATATTATTATTGTCTTTGCGAGAAGTGTAGCAACAAATTTTGT
>CAYRGE010000037.1:0-5480 GCA_964423985.1 uncultured Candidatus Saccharibacteria bacterium
AGGTACCGCCAACTTGCGATTTTGTCAGAAACGGCAAAAGTGAAAATTGGCGGAGAGGGAGGGATTCGAACCCTCGGTACAATTACTTGCACACATCCTTTCCAGGGATGCCCATTAAACCACTCTGGCACCTCTCCCGCTGTCGTTGTGTTTTACTGTTCTATTTATAAATATCTTGCCAAGATTACCAAAAACAAAGAATCTAGTATCTCCCTTCCTTTTTCCCTGATTCTATTATAATAGGATTATACACTATAGTCTTTTATTTTATAAATTATGTTGTTTCACCTCTCAAGGCTCGCGTTCTTTCTTCGATTGGTGGGTGTGTCATAAAAAGTTTTGTAAAAAACTTTCCTCGTTTTTCACCTTTAAAAGGATTTGCAATATACAGATGAGCCATTGCATGGTTTGCTTTACGCATTGGTTGATTGTGTTGTGAAATTTTTTCAAGAGCACTTGCAAGCCCTTCTGGATATCTTGTTAGCATTGCACCAGAAGCATCTGCTAAAAATTCTCGTTTGCGAGAAATTGCCAAATGCATAAGCCGTGCAACAATCGGAGCAAGAATAGCAAGCACTATGCCGACTATTATCATAACAATCTGTAGTCTGCCGTCTACTCTACTACCTCCTCGTCCAAAAATAGTTGCCCTCAAAAAGAAGTCTGATAAAATCGTAACAAAACCAACAAGAACAACAGCAACGGTTGCAATTAACATATCGCGATTGCCAATATGTGCAAGTTCATGAGCAACTACTCCTTCTAGTTCATTTTTTTCAAGCATAACAAGAAGTCCTGTTGTTACTGCAACAACAGAGTGTTCTTTATCACGACCAGTGGCAAAAGCATTCGGTGCAGGATCTTCAATAACGAAAAGTTTAGGCATTGGAAGTCCTGCTGTAATTGATAGATTTTCAGTAATAGTATACAAATCCCAGTATTCTTTTTTATTTGCTGGTTTTGCTCCAGAAAGCTTTAATACAATCTTATCTGAATACCAGTAACTAAAAAAATTCATTATTACTGCAAAAACTACGGCAATAATAAGTATTATTGGAGAGTTAAAATACCAACTAACCGCCCAGCCCAAAAAAATAGCTACAACAAAAAAACTACTCATAAGAGCCCAAGTCTTCCATATATTCTGTCCTTGTTTAGTGTAAAGTGTAGACATAGGTTTTTAAAACCTAGTTGGTTTTCTTGTTTTTATTAAAAATACTTGAACTAGATAAACATTACCTTAATCCAGTGCTAAATACTCGCATATTTCACTTATCTTGCATTGTTAAATTTAATACTTAATTATAATTAAGTATTAAAAAATCACAACAAATATCAAATATATTTTTGTGCATATTTATTCTCTTAAAATTTTACTTCTACAGGGTCTCTTTCTTTTGAGTCTTCAGCTATTTCAAAAAACTCTTTTTTAGAGAACTTAAACATACCCGCTATTACATTTGCGGGAACTGATTGAATTTTAATATTAAGATCTCGTACATTTGTATTATAAAACCTCCTTGCAGCTTGAATTTTATTTTCAGTATCGGATAATTCTCGTTGAAGTTCTAAAAAGTTCTCATTTGCTTTTAAGTCTGGATAATTTTCTGCTACAGCAAATAAAGACTTGAGTGTATCGGTTAACATATTTTCTGCTTTTCCATGTTCTTCAATTGTTTTAGCACCCATTGCGGTAGTCCTAGCGTTGGTGACACTTTCTAGTGTTTCTCTTTCGTGTGTAACATACCCCTTCACTGTATTTATAAGATTGGGAATAAGCTCATAACGACGCTTTAATTGAACATCAATATCAGCCCATGCCTCATTTGAACGCGTCCTGAGTGATATAAAACGGTTATATGTTATAACTACCCACACACCAAATATTGCAACGATAATTAAAAAAATAAATAATGGTTCCATGTTTTTATATTTTATTTTTATTAAACATTACCCTGCCCTAACTTATTTTAAAATGAAACATATTTAAATAAATTGTATTTTAATTTATAAAATCAGTGTATTGTCTATTTTTTAATATCAACTATTTTTACTTTTGTATACGGTTGTCTGTGTCCTTTCTTTTTAAAATAACGGCTCTTGGACTTAAATCTAATTACAGAAATTTTCTTATTGCGACCTTCTTCCTCAAAGACTGCCTCAATTTTTGCTCCATCAATATACGGGGTTCCAATAACCACCTCTTTGTCATCACTCAACAAAAGAACCTTATCAAAACCAACGGATTCCCCTTTTTTATATTCACCAGGAAGTTTCTCTATTTTTAGGGTTTTTTCTGGTTCAATTTTATATTGCTTGCCTCCTGTTTCTATTACTGCAAATTTCATAATATTTTTATAGCTTTATTTTAATTATTTAAGTTTACTATAAGTAAATTATTTATACAACAGTAAACACTAAAATTTATATTACATATATTACTGTTTAAAACAACTTATTGCAAGCTTTTTAAGAAAAAAAATAACTAAACTTTAATAATTTTTAAAAAAAGATATTAGTGACTATGAGTAAAACAACTAGCCCCAAAAATAGAAAAATAAAACCGTTCAAAAAAACACCACACATGCAATATCCATAAGAAGCTAAAAATCTTTTAACAAGGCTGTTTGATACCAACCAACCATTATACTTATTTATTTCTTCTTTATTTATTTTTTATTTAACTTATTAAAAACATACAAACCGCCACTAAACCAAACCACCATTCATCAATTAATTGTTTTTATACTTTTATGAGAGGTGTTTTTTACTTTGTGGACCCGACAGGAATCGAACCTGCGACCTCCTCAGTGCAAATGAGGCGCTCTAGCCAACTGAGCTACGGGCCCAAATGAAATAATTTTAAACTTTTACACAATTTTATACCCCTAGCAATAAAAAACAACCACTATAGAAAAATATTGTACATTATTTCTCTATAAGTGCAAGTATTAAAATGTGATCTATAAACTCAGAAAACTCAAAATCTGCAGACTTTAAAGATTCTGGTAGTAGTGATTTCTCTGTTAGACCAGGCAAACTATTAACTTCAAGTAAGTATATTCCCCTTGGTGAAACAATAAAGTCAGCGCGCGAATAATGTCTCAAGCCCAGTGCTTTATGTGCCTGAATAGCGATATTTTTTATTTCCAAACTTTTCTTAGGAGATATTCGTGTTGGATTTGTTTTTTTAATATAATCTTCTTTTTTTATCTCGTAGTCAAAAAATTTTTTATCACTAGGAAAAATAATCTCAACAAGTGGCAGTGCATAAGTATCCATTTCTCCTTGCCCATCAACTACTCCACAAGTAATTTCTCTACCTTTTATGTATTCCTCAATCAACACACCAGATGACTGCTTAAATGCATCATGGATTGCCAACTTAAGCTCGTCAAGTGTATTTGCTGTAGAAATCCCCAGAGATGACCCACCAGAAAGTGGTTTAATTATATATGTAGGTGAAATCTTGCGGAAAACAGATAGTGCTAACTCATCAATATCATCTGATTCTCTGGCAACAACACCGCGAGGAGTCTTTATTCCTTCGTTTTTAAATCGTTCTTTTGCAAGAGATTTATTCATCGCCATAGCTGATGAAAATACGGAAGATCCCGTATATGGAATATTAAATTGTTCAAGGTCTTGCTGAATGCCGCCATCTTCCCCGTATGCACCATGAAGTCCATTAAAAACAACATCAACCACACCAGCAAGTTTATCTATGGATGTTGGAAAGCCGTTAATATGAAGTTCATTGTTTTTTGTAAGCAAAATATCATACACTGTGTATTTATGTGATGGTATAGCATTTAAAACACTACCACCTGTTTCCAGTGATACATTGTATTCATCGCTAATTCCACCACGCAATACGCCAACTTTGATTTTTGTCATACGAAAATTATAACACAAAACATAGTAAATGTTTTGTGTTTATATGTTTTGTATTCACATGAAGTGCTTTTGGGTTGTTTTTTGGGTTGTTTTTTATTAGTATAAAGATAGTGAATAGCTGGGATGGCGGAATTGGTAGACGCGCACGACTCAAAATCGTGTACCGAAAGGTGTGAGAGTTCGATTCTCTCTCCCAGCACATAAAATAACGAAGTAAATCACGGAGTGTTTACGCAGTATATTTTTGTAGCTTGGAGGAGAATCGAAAAGCGGAGGTCGCAAAGCCGATTCTGTAGCGAAGCGAAAGAATCGCAGACCGAGCTCGGGGAGAAACCACACAGTATTATTGGAGCGAGGCGAACAATAATACTGATGTGAGTTGACCCCGATTCTCTCTCCCAGCACATAAAATACAACGGAATTTAGTATATCTTTATTAATATAACTTTTTGTTTCAGTATTTATTTTATTGAAACAAAAAATGCGGTGGAATATGAAACTTGTACTACAAAACCAAAAAGGGCAAAAAATTATTGGTGTACTTGAAAAGCCTGCTGGAAAAATAAAAGGTACCTGTGTTGTGCAACACGGATGGAATTCAAACAAAGAATCACCAACAATACAAGCAGTAAAAAATGCTTTTCTGGAAAGCGGATTTCAGACATTCAATTTTGACACAACAAATTCACTCGGAGAAAGTGACGGAAATTACAAAGAATCAACACTGGAACTACACTGGAAAGATTTAAAAGAAGTTGTTTTGTGGGTTCAAAAACAAGACTGGTTTAGTGAACCGCTTGCACTTGCCGGACATTCAATGGGTGGATATTCTGTTGTAAGATATGCAGAGGAAGCAATAAGTGAAGTTAAATATCTTGTTCCAGTAGCACCTCTTATCTCTGGTGTGGCGTTTTTTGAAATGCTTAAAACAATAAAACCAAAAACATTTGCAAGACTAAAAGAACGCGGCCTAGAAAAATTAAGAAACAACGAAGAATCTGATGTTGCTAAAAAGGGATATTGGTTTCAGATAAAAGAACTAGAAAAACATAATTTATTATCATCTGTCTCAAGATTAACTATGCCAACCCTATTAATCTCTGGAGCAAACGATAAGGCTTGCCCTATAGAGCACACTAGGGTGCTTTTTAACAAAATACCAAGCGATGTTAAAGAATTTATAATAATAGAAAATGTATCTCATAATTTTTACAAAAAAACAGCACAAGAGGAATGCACTAGTGCTATTAAGAAGTGGTTAAGTAACCTGCCTAAAAAACAAACTTGAGTACAGTAGCCATATTGTCTTTGTGTAATATGCTTTCATTCAACTGTTCGTCCCCCGTCTTTGCGAGAAGCGTAACGAAATGGTAACCATTGTTGTCTTTGCGAGGAGCGGAATGAAATGTAGCGACGAAGCAAATAGTACAAGCCTTAAACACTGAAGTGATAACTCTGGATTGCTTCGTATCTCGCAATGACAAACAGAACTCATGGTGACAAATAAACTCTAGCAATGACAGGTAGCTACTAATAATGACAAACAGAGCTCGTAATGACAAACGAATGTTCTCTTTGACAAA
>CAYRGE010000038.1:0-566 GCA_964423985.1 uncultured Candidatus Saccharibacteria bacterium
TTCAAATTATTTTTTGCTCGGATAAAAAAAGAGCGTCAACTGTTAAGTCAACGCTCTGAATGAAACCCGGATCTGCTCTTACTTGCTGGGCGACGAGGAATTGTAGTTCCTGAACAAAATCCCTGTAAGAACATTCAAGCCCCAAGCTTGCCAGAAAGTAATTGCCTTGATGCTGAAAATGACTGGCATCAGCCAGTTCCAAAGGAAATACGTTGGAATCGCAGCAACCAAACTAACTATGGTAATAATCCCTACGGCAAGAACTCCAATTCCAATCCCGAGCAAAAGTTTTTCCCACATATCGAGCCTCCTTCAAGGTTTTGTAAAAGAGCAGATCCTCGCAATAGCGAGAAATACTCTTTTGGCTAAAAGACGATTTTTCAACTATTGATACCACAGTATAGCATTTAACAGCATTTATGTCAAGCCCACGACCGCAAAAAATAATTTGAAAGAAAACGCTACTGGGGCGTTGCACTTGATTTTCTTCCGTTACCACTACAGAAAATCACCCTCGCCTAACACAGTATATCTGGCTCGCTCGTGCCGTCGCTCTCCCATATTTT
>CAYRGE010000038.1:576-5101 GCA_964423985.1 uncultured Candidatus Saccharibacteria bacterium
ATAACACAGTATATGCGGTTCACTCGTTGCACTTCGCTCTCCCATATTTTACTCCACTGCGTTCCGCAAAACATCGCATATATTGGAACGTTATAGGAAATAATTCTTATTTGTCATCCGACACCCTCCAAACTAAAGGTTTGGAGGGTTTTTTTATTTTTTGTTTTGTTTAATAACTCCCATCAAATTCTTAAGATATTTTTCATCAATTTGCATACTGTCATTGGTATATTTTTTTGCAACCGAATAGAGCATAGATGCAATAAATTTCCGCCACCCCAATAAATCTTTTGGTCTTGAAACACGAGAAGCAACCTTAATGTTAGCTATCCATAACTCTTTTTCTTTATGTGAATTCAAGCTTGACAAAATAAACATACTTTGATAGTCTAAAGGTAGATAAGTTCTTTAAGCATTCAAGTCCACCCCCCCCCATAACCCTAACCCCCCACTTCCTCGGAAGTGGGGTTTTTTTGCAATAGCTCTAATGTTCCAGGAAGTTTCTAGAATACTAGAGGCTTTAGTAATTAAATAAAAAACCGACCAGATAACTGGTCGGTGTGTTTTTTTATATTTCCACTCTCTTAGTTACAAGAGCAAACCTTGCAATTCTTGCAAGGTTTTTTCTTGTAGATCCCACCTTTACCACCTCTCAGGGTGTTATTATTGAGTAAATCAATGATAACACTTAATTTTTTCTTGCTTTCATTCGTTCTTTTTTTGAACGCCAAGGCTGTAGCCATTTTTTTCTCCCATTATTGAGGTTGTTTTATAGTTTTTTACATATTGCAAAAAACCAGTAACACTTAAAAGAACAGAAACTCTATAAGTAATATATATTCTAAATAGATAAAAAGCAAGTAATATGAAAAAACTAAATTAGATTAGATCTGCTTGTAAACAATAAGTAACTTTGTTTTTTTGTTTTCATATAACCACACTTATTGTATTATAAATATAGTTATATGAAAAAATACAACCACAAAGCAATAGAAAATAGGTGGAGAAAAAAATGGGAAAGTGAAAAAGCTTTTAAAATAGACAAAAGCGATACTTCTAAAAAGAAGTTTTATCTTTTGGATATGTTTCCATACCCATCTGGAGATGGGTTGCATATGGGTCATACAAAAAGCTACACCTCTACAGACATTGTCTATCGCCACAAAAAAATGTGTGGATATAGCGTTCTACACCCACAAGGTTTTGATGCTTTTGGATTACCTGCCGAAAACTATGCAATAAAAACAGGTACACACCCCAAAGAAACAACAAAGAAAAATACAGCAAATTACATTAAACAAATGAAATCCCTTGGTTTTGGTTATGATTTTGATGAAAAAATAAACACATCTGAACAAGACTATTATAAATGGACACAATGGCTTTTTACAGAGTTTTTTACAAAAGGATTGGTGTATAAAAAAACCGATCGTGTAAATTGGTGTAATTTATGCAAAACAGTGCTTGCTAATGAGCAGGTTGTAAACAATGGATGTGAGAGATGTGGAGATGAAATAGAACAAAAAGAAGCACCAGCGTGGTTTTTTAAAATTTCAGATTTTGCTGACGAACTTATTGATGGGCTTAAAAATCTAGATTGGCCAGAGCATACGAAAAAAAATCAGATAAATTGGATAGGGCGAAGCAAAGGAAGTGAGTTATTTTTTAAGATTAAGACAGTAGATAAAACAACAGACAAAAGCCTAAAATTCAGCGTATTTACAACAAGACCAGATACTTTATTTGGTTGTACTTACTGTGTTTTTTCTCCAGAACACAAAATGGTGTCTAGTTTAAAAAATCAAATAGAAAATATAGCAGAAGTTGAAAAATACATAAAGCAATCAAGTAAAAAAACTGAAAGAGAAAGAATTGAAAACAAGGAAAAAACAGGCATTAGGCTTGAAGGAATAACAGCAATAAATCCAGTAAATAACGAAGAAGTACCAGTCTTTATTGCAGATTATATTTTGACACACTATGGAAGTGGTGCAATTATGGCAGTTCCTGCACACGATGCAAGAGATTATGAATTTGCAAAGAAATTTAATTTACCCATAAAAGAAGTAATTGAGCAGAGCAAGCACCAAAAAACAGAAAATAAAGAAGACAACAACGAGAAAGACGACAACATTAAAACCAACACAAAAGACGAAAGTATTAATATTTTTGACGGAAAGGGGATATTAATAAATTCAGGTAAGTTCAATGGAATGAATAGCGAAGAGGCAGGTAATGCAATTACTAAACTTGTTGGTGGAGAAGCAAAAACAACATATCGCTTGCGTGATTGGTCTATTTCACGACAGCGATATTGGGGAGTTCCAATTCCTATTGTATATGACACAGAAAACAATCCACATAAGGTTCCAAAAGAGCATTTACCGTGGGTATTGCCCGAAGATGTAGAATTTGTGCCAACAGGGGAGGCACCACTTAAAAACTCAAAAGAACTGCACAGCAGAACAGAAAAAATTTTTGGTAAGGGGTGGACACCAGAAACAGACACAATGGATACATTTGTTTGTTCAAGTTGGTATTTTTTGCGTTATCCAGATCCACACAACACAGAGGAGTTTTGTTCAAAAAAACATCTTGAACACTGGCTTCCAGTTGACCTATATATTGGCGGAGCGGAACATACTTATATGCACCTTCTTTATGCGAGATTTTTCACAATGGCAATGCATAAAATAGGGTTAATTGACTTTTCAGAGCCATTTTTGAAATTACGCCACCAAGGAATGGTGCTTGATAAACAAGGGGTAAAAATGAGTAAATCAAAAGGAAATGTCGTAAATCCAGATGAAATAGTAGGGCGGTTTGGTGCTGATGCTACGCGTTTGCGTATGTCGTTTGCTGGTCCACTCAAAGAAAATATTCCTTGGAATGAAGACGGAGTTGTCGGAACTTTTAGATTTCTTGAAAAAGTGTGGAGAATGCAAGAAAAAATAAATGGAGACACTACTGATATACAAGAAGAAAAAGAAGTGCACAGAACGATAAAAAAAGTAAGTTGTGATGTTTTGTCGCTTGATTTTAATACGGCGGTATCTGCAATGATGATTTTGGTTAATACACTAAACAAAAAAGATAATATCTCAAAAAAAAGCTATGAAACACTACTGAAACTTTTAGCCCCATTTGCTCCTTTTATTACAGAGGAAATATGGTTTGAACTAGGAAATAAAGACTCAATACATAAAGAAAAATGGCCAACATATGAGGAAGAAAAAATAAAGAAAGATAGTGTTGTTATTGTTATTCAAGTAAACGGAAAGGTTCGTGATAAGTTTGAAATAAATAATGGGACAGATGAAGAATTTATAAAATCAATAGCATTAAAGCGAGAAAAAGTACAGAGCTGGCTTAACGGGAAAACACCTAAAAAAATTATTTTTGTAAAAAACAAACTTGTAAGTATTGTTGTATAAATCCTAGGTTTTGTTGCTGTAATAGTGAGCAGTTTTGTCATTGCGAACAGTTATTTGCCGAAACAAACATCTATTTGTCATCGCTAGCAGTTATCTGGCATCACTAGCTTTATCTGTCATTGCGAGGTGCGAAGCAATCCAGGGTTGTCGTTTCGGATTTAAAGTTTCGTACTGATTTGCTTCGTCGTTCCATTTCATTACACTTCTCGCAAAGACGGGGTGGGTTGACAATATCAAAAAACTATTGGTGAATGTTTTTTTAAGAAAGCTTTACAGTGATAATATTTTAGAAATAAAACAACAATAAAATACCAAATATCTAAAAGACAGATAAAAGACATATAAAAGACAAAGCATTTAATAAACTTCAAAAAATAGAACAATACTCAATAACGAGCGAATTAACCTATAAAAGACATTGTATAAATTATAAAAACAAACCATTGATAAGTTTATTCATAGCTTGTGGAGCTTGGTTTGTTTCTTTTTGTATGTTTTTAGTAAATTGCAATAAAATAGAAAAAAGAAAATCTATTTAAACAAGCAACCCCTTTGACAAAAAGCTTTTTGGGGTGGTACTCTAAATACTAGAATACATTGTATTTTCTTTGCAATTCTTTGCAATATTGGAATGGTGTTTTAGTAGGTATTTTAATTACTACTAAAAATCATATTTCATATAAATTGTACAAAAAGCACACAGAAGGGTTGTATAAAAGAAATACAATATATAAAATAAAACACCTTGTCCTCTTTAAGCCTTAATAACACATCTTAAAGAGTGATTTTGCGGGATTTTGAAATTCCATAGAACTTTCTCTTATAAACAAAAATTAAGTGTTTATATGTTTATAAGAGAATAATTTTAGATACCACAAAATCACTTTTTAGGTCGATGCTGTGTGTGGCACAGCGGAATGGTGTTTTTTTGTCTACAAGATTATAGATATTGTAGATAGAATTACGAAAAAACTTTTTTTGACTAAAAATCAAAAAAAGTTTTTATCGGAAAATATTACAGTAATTTTATTAGAGATTTATTAATAAATTTAGTTTATTTTAATTATGAAAAAAATTTTACTTAGCGTTAC
>CAYRGE010000039.1:0-4196 GCA_964423985.1 uncultured Candidatus Saccharibacteria bacterium
GCCTAAAATGGCTGGAACACCTATAGGTTAAATTGTAATGAAAATAGAAGATATGAGAGAAGAACTTGAAGACGTATTATATAAAAAACGAAAAAGAGGTTGAAAAATATTTTAAAAAACATATAAAAAGCGTTGATGTTGCAATAGTTATGTCTTCTGGCAATACAGAAAAAATAGTAAAAAAATTATTTTCTAATCTTGCATAACCCAATGCGGTGTTTGCTGTGTATTTAGTTTTTGTCTATTTTAATCCTCGCCCATTCCTTTAAAAAAGATTAAGGTTTTCTTTCCATTCATCTATTGTGTTTGTGTTTATGTTTTTATCTTTTTTACTCTTTGCGCGTAAGTTTTTTTTATCAAGTATCCACTCATTTCCATTCCAATACTCTAATCCATCAAAATTTGTCTTATATAGTGCTTTTTCGCTGTAGACTGTTCCTAAATAAAAATAATCTTTGCCATCGCTCTTGGCGTCTTGTGCGGCGTCAATCATAAGCCACATACCTAATGATTTATACACATAAACAAGGTCGTAAAATGAATACCAATAATGCCTCATATTTGCATCTTCTACTAAAAAAACATAACCTACTGTTTTATCTTTGTTCTTATATTCAACTACACTTGTTAAAAACCCCATTTCTAAAATGTACAATAATCTTTTTTTGGGCATAACTCGTTGCCCGTGTCTTTTTTCAAAGTAGTTTACACAAAAAAACAAAAAACTTTTATCGCAAATTAGGTTTTTAACTGGAATACTCCTCTTTGTAAAAAGTCCGTTAAATTTTTTAACAATCCTTCTGTTTTCGCTGTTTAGTTTGAAGTTTTTTAATGGAATTCTGGCGCTTCTGGACATATAAAAAATATTCTTTATATCAGCAGCTCCTGAGTATGGTAGATATCCACTTGCATAAATCTCTGAAAAAGCATCATTTGGTTCTTTTTTAAGATAATTTGTATATCCAAAAGAATATGTTTCACTAGAATGGGTGAATTCACTTCTAAATTTTTTCATTTTTTGAAAATTCTAATTATTTTTACTAATTGTCTTGTAACTATTATATATTATAAGTACGCTTTCGTTTAAAGTTAATTTGAAATAAACATAACTCCACTATATGGAAACTAAGAGAATGCATTAAAAAAAAGAAAAAGGAATTGATAGAAAAACTGAGTTATTGAAAAATAAAGAGGGTAACATTTTGGGAGTTTTGGTTTATAAAACTAAACCAATAAGTGAATTTAAGTCATTAGAAATTTCGAATGCTTGCGAAATCAAAAGCTTATTTCTTAATAATTCTGATAAAAATTCTGGGAAAGGATTAGGTAATTTATTATTAAAAAAAGTTGAAGATTATATTTTTGAAAAAAATCAAGAAAAACAAACCTTTGACAATATAGTTGTTACAGTTTCTAATGAAAAAAAATTTTATTGAATTTTTTATAAAAAAAGGATTTCAAAGAAAAGAAAATTTTAACGGGGTTGATAAATATAAAAAAGGAAGTGAGGAGTTTTTATTGTATAAAAAAATAATTAAATAAATAGTTTATGGATATAAATGTTCAAGAGCCTTATTTTTCTTTTTTGAAAGATGGTCAAAAAAGCGTAGAGGGAAGATTGGGAAAGGAAAAATGGTTACAATTAAAAAAAGATGAAATTTTAATTATTAATAAATCTTTAAAATTAAAAATAGTTAAGATTACAAAATATAAGTCTTTTGAGGAAATGTTAATTTTTGAAGGGATAAAAAATGTTATTCCAGATAAAAAAAATTTAAAAGATGCTGTAAATGTATATCGTAAGTTTTATTTAAAAGAGGATGAAAAAAAATATGGAGTTATTGCCATTAAAATAAAAAATTATAAAATAAAGAGGGCTAAAGAAAGATTTTAAAATAGAATAAAATTTACCATAATACTATAATAAAAAACAGAAGTAGAAAGGATAGAAGAAAACAATAAAAGAGCATCCTAATAATTTTTTTCCAATAAAATAAAAATGTTTTTTGTTTTATTGGGATATTTGTAATTATTTTTGTAGCTCTTTTTAATTTTAATAAACATTAACCTTTTTACCAGATGTGCTTGGATATTTTTCGTTTATGTTGCTATTTATAAAACTTGTTGTATAATATTTATAACCTTGTATTGGGCAGTTGCGGTTATTTTTGTTTCTATGCTTATTCAGTTTATAAATAAAAATAATTGAGGAAAGTCCGAACACTCCCCAGTTCATCTGGGAGCAGGGTAGCGGGTAACGCCCGTCGTTCTTGTGTCTTTTTATTACTAAAAAGACACAAGTAAATAGAGGTGCGAGCAGAGACGTCCGACTCCGAAAGGATAGGACTCCCTTAGGGGAGAGATTGATGGAAACATCAGTAGTGAAACGGCTAAATCCTTACCTGAGTGCAAGATCGTGCCAGTAGTTGTATTGTCTATTTATAGAAAAAACAACAAACTGGAGTGTCGCTTGACCCTGATAGCAATTGATGGGCTAGATAAATAACTGTCGTCAAGCTTGCTTGATACAGAATTCGGCTTATAGATACAAGGTTATTAAAAAACATCTCACATTTGCGCGAGGTGTTTTTTTTGCGCTAAACACAGTTACATATTTGGTAGAAAACACAAAAAAATGTAAAATATAGATATTATAAATATATAAATTGCGTTTTTGCGTTGAAATAAAATATGAAAAAAGTAAGAGTAGCTATAAATGGATTTGGTAGAATTGGAAGAGCATTTTTTAGAGGTGCTTGGGATCATAGTGATATTGAGATTGTAGCAATAAACGATCTTGGAGATATTGAAAATCTAGTTTATTTATTAAAATATGATTCAGCATATGGTAGGAGTGGTTTAGATGTCTCTGTTTCCGATAGTGGAATTAAGATTGGAGAAAAGGAGGTTTTGTTTTCACAAGAAAAAGAGCCAAATCTTTTGCCATGGGGTGAAAATGATATCGATGTTGTTGTGGAGTCAACTGGATTTTTTACAGAATATGCAAAAGCAAAGGCACACATTGACGCTGGGGCAAAACGAGTAGTTATATCTGCACCAGCGAAAGGTGGTGATATTGAAGAAATCAAAACAGCCACAATTTTAATGGGAATAAATAACCACGAACTTAAAGCGAGCAGGATTACTTCAAATGCTTCGTGTACAACAAATGCTTCAAGTCCAGTTATACAGATACTACACAACACCATTGGAATAGAGAAAGCACTACTAAACACTATTCACGCATACACCGCAACACAGCCACTTGTTGATGTTCCAAATAAAAAAGATTTTAGAAAAGGAAGGGCTGCGGCACAAAACATTATCCCAACAACAACTGGTGCAGCACAAGCAGTAACAAAAGTAATCACAGAGCTTGATGGGAATTTTGACGGCATTGCAATGCGTGTCCCTGTTATTACTGGTTCAATAGCAGATATTACATTTGTTACACAAAGGGAGACTTCTGTTGAGGAAGTAAACACTATTTTAACAGAGGCTGCAAAAGAAGAAAGGTGGAATAAAATATTTTCTGTAACCGATGAGCCAATTGTTTCATCAGATATTATTAGTAGTAAGTATGCAGCAACGGTTGATGTGAAATTCACGAAGGTTATAGGAGGAGATTTGGTAAAAGTGTTATCTTGGTATGACAATGAGGTGGGATATACACATTCATTAATAGAGCATGTCGTTGAGGCTGGGCAGTATGTGTAAAAACACAATAGCAATAGGTTCAGATCACGCTGGTTTTGAACTAAAGAAAAAACTTATAGATTTTTTAGAAAAATCGGGGTATGAGGTTTGTGATAAAGGCGCATACAGTTTTGAGGAACAAGATGATTATCCTGATTTTATAAAACTCGTTGCAATAGCCGTAGAAAATGGCTCCGCTAATAAAGGGATAGTGTTGGGTGGTTCTGGTCAAGGCGAGGCAATAATGGCAAACAGAACAAAAGGCGTAAGAGCTTGTGTTTACTATGGGGGGCAAGAAGAAATAATATCACTTTCTCGCAGACATAACAATGCAAACATATTGTCACTTGGAGCAAGGTTTATTTCATCAGACGAAGCAAAAAAAGCAACAAGATTGTGGCTTGAAACAGAATTTTCAGAAGACGAAAGACATAGTCGTCGTATTGATAAATTAGATAAAAAATAAACAATTTGATGACAAACTCAAACAAAGAAGATTT
>CAYRGE010000040.1:0-3980 GCA_964423985.1 uncultured Candidatus Saccharibacteria bacterium
GCTACAAAAATATACTGCGTAAACACTCCGTGATTTACTTCGTTATTTTATGTGCGGGTAGGGGGAATCGAACTCCCGTCTACTGCTTGGAAGGCAGTCATTCTACCACTAAACTATACCCGCTACTATTACGATAATTGTAACAAAAAACAAAAAACCCCGCAATAAGGGTTTTTGTTTTTTGTTGCCTTGTGTTAAAAACAAAAAAATTGTGTTTAACTGGAATTATCCACAACAACCTTCTTCCTCGTCACCTTCTTCTTTATTTTCTTCTATAGCTTCTTCTCCTTCTACAGCGTCATCCTTTTTTTCTTCGTACATAATAATTATAAGTTACTGTGTTCTGTGTAAAATACAAAGAACACATTGGTGATAAAAAGCCCAATAAAAAATAACTACTTATCAAGCCATAAACAATAGTATACACGGACATTTACACTTGTCAATCTAGTTTTACTAGATTGACAAGTGTAAACAATAGGCATACCTATTTGCAGTATTTAGTGTGTTATATACATACAAAACGGTTGCACAGAGTTTGTTTTCTGGGTATGGGTTTATTTATTTTTGTGATTTCATTGGGGTAGTTTTTTGTAGTATATATAGTTTTACAACATTACTCATTAACATTGCTACGGTCATTGGACCAACCCCATTTGGTACAGGAGTTATAAATCTAACCTTTTTTATAAGATTATCAAAATCAGCATCGCCAACAGTTTTTCCATTCACTTTGTTTATGCCAATATCTATTATTACAACACCCTTTTTTACCATTTCCGCCGTAAGCACTCGAGGTTTTCCCAGTGCTATTATTATGATATCAGCAATCAAAAGACTATTTGTTGAGGTGTTTTCTATTTCAGTAAGCCAGTTTATTTTTTCGCTAGTAGCTCCGATTTTTTTAAGCGATTTTTTTACGGACTTATAAAATGTCTTGTTTTTTACAACAATTGAAATATTTTGATTATCAATGTTTTGCCCAGTCTTTTTTAAAAGCTCAAGTACGCCAGATATTAAAGGAGACGATATTTTTTGAGCTGTTTTGCCATTTTTCTCTTGCAAACAATCAACATCTTTTTCGGGGCTTATAAATTGGATTATTTTATTTGTGTTGAATTTTTCAGGGAGGGGAAGTTGAATTATAATTCCGTTGATATTTTTATTGTTATTTAATTTAGAAATTATTTTTGACAACTCTTTTTCACTAACACTATTTGAAAAATGATATTTAAAGAAATTTATCCCAATTCTCTCAGCCACTCTTTTTTTTATAGACACATACAATTGAGAAGCAGTATTGTTTCCAACCAAAACAACAGCAAGCCCAGGTTTAGTTTTTAAACTACCCAGTATTTTTTTTGTGTCAGTATTTATTTTTTCAGCTAACTTGCTTCCGAGTAAGATCATTTTAAATATAAAGGGTATGAAGGGTGATTAACTTTATTTTTCTAGCAGTCTTTCTAAAGTATATCAAAAAATAAACACAAACAGGTTAAAAAACAGAAAAAGGTTTTTCTGTTGCGATAAGTCGTTGCTTTCTTCGCTTATTTTGTTACAATAAAAAAATGAGTGAAGAAAGAGTTATTTCTTGGAAAACAAGAGAATATAGATACATAAAAAAGCAAGCTGAATGGTATTGGTCTTTGGGAATTATAACAATATCGCTTTCAATTGCTTCAGCCATCTTAAGCAATCTCTCTTTCGCAGGGGTAGTTTTATTGAGTGGTTTTTTATTGGCTGTTTATGGAGTGAGAATTCCAAGGGTTGTGACATTTGTATTGAATAAAAAAGGATTGCAAGCTGGGTTAAAATTATACCCATTTGTATCACTTAAATCATTTTGGGTTGAAGATTTAAATACTTATCCAAAATTAATACTTCAATCAAAAAAAACATTTATGCCATATATTGTTATACCTCTTGGCGACACAGATACCAGCGCTGTGCGTGAGTTTTTGTTAAGGAAGTTGCCAGAAGAAGAGCACTGCGAGTCTGTATTTGACAAGCTAGCAGAGCGACTAGGTTTTTAGTCTATAATGCACAAGCTAGTTGTTCCGTGTGTGTTTTTGTTCTTAAGGTTTTACCCCTCGTCGTTCAATGGATAGGACGCGACTTTGCGGAAGTCGTAATGTAGGTTCAATTCCTACCGAGGGGACAAAATAGGTTTATTGAGCGTGTTTTGATATTTGCAATACAAACAAAGTAGAATGTGGTGGCATACAAAACAAGAAAACAACAAATCAGGTTGTTGTTTTGTATAAATAGAAACAAACTATAATGTTGTTGGCTTATTTATAAAAACAAGCCAACCGAGTGTTATTTAGAATTTTTTATAGAAGAAGAAAGACGCGATTTTTTCCGTGATCCAGTATTTTTTTTTATAACACCTCTTTTTACAGCTTTGTCTATTGCTTTATAAGCATCACTCAATAATGCTTTTGCTTTGTCTGATTTTTTTTCTGTAATAAGCTTTTTTATATCTTTAACTATATTACGCATAGCAACCCTGCGCCTATCGTTGAATACTCTTTTTTTATCAGAAGCCCTAAGAGCTTTTTTTGCTGAAGTTGTATTTGGCATATCTTTACAGTTGAATTTATTTATTCTTTGATAATTTACAGTATTTAATTACAATAAATAAACACCATAATCTCAGAACTTTGTTTAATATTTAATACTATATAGAGTTTTTGTGTTTTTTGCAAGCATTGCATCGGTCTTAAATATGTTTTTATGAGCACCACATTTCTCTTAGAGATGTCTGTGGTGTTGCGAATATGCGAGGATTGTGTTAGTGTATTATTTATAAATATAACTGCTTAGAGTGCTGTGTAATATAGTGTAAGTATGTCAAAAACAATTAAACAACCAGATAGTATAATATTTTCTCCCGTAAACATTAATGCAAGAAAGAGCATTAGAATAAGGTCGGGTGATACTGTTCGTGTTCATCAAAAAATTAAAGAAAAAGAAAAAACAAGAATCCAGGTGTTTGAAGGGTTGGTTATTTCTGTTAAGCATGGAAAAGAAATAGGTTCAACATTTACAGTGAGAAAAATCTCAAGTGGCGTTGGTGTGGAGCGTATTTTCCCACTATATTCTCCAATTATTGAGGATATTGAAGTAATAAAACAATCAAAAGTGCGTCGTTCAAAGCTTTACTATATTAGGGATAAGACAACCCGTGAAGCCAGAAGCAAGATTAAGCAGGTGGTAACGCAAAAAATACAATCAATCCTTGGTTTTGAAAAAAAAGAAAAAGAGAAAGTAGAACAAGTTGGTGTGGTTGAAAAGTCAACCAACACAGGGAAAGAAGACAAAAAAGAGGCAGAAATAAAAATTCAAGAAAATGATGTAAAAGAAGAAGTTGGCAAGGAAAAAACAGAGACAAAAGACAAAGCAGGGGATACTAAGGAAAATAAAAAAACAGAAAAAAAGCAAGAGTCTGTGGATATTCAAGAAGATAAAAAAGAACACGACACTAAAGAAAACAAAAAAGAGGGAGTTAAGAGTGTTAAAAAATAAAAAACCAAGCAAGGTTAACAATGTGCGGTCTTTTCACAAGTCCGTTTTTTTGATACTCTATATAAAAGAAAAAGTATCTGCCCAGGTGGTGGAATTGGTATACACACATGGTTGAGGGCCATGGCACTTAGTGCGTGCGGGTTCGAGTCCCGCCCTGGGCACCAGAATAGAACTTGTCCGCCTTTGGCGGGCTTTTTTTTTGGGTACTAGTTCACCTTGTGCTCAATCAGTCGTAGTTGAACAAGATTATACGGGAATCTGCGGTCGTTTATATATATCTAAGTAGAGCGTTTTGTTTTATAGGTAGCTTGTTTAGTGCAAGACGAACTCCATGTATAAATACAACAAACAAAGAATAACCAATGACAACACCAAGAGTATTGAATATCACATCGTTTTATCTTGGTGGCACTGAAAAGAGTGCTTGCATGGTGTTTTGCATAAAATAACAA
>CAYRGE010000041.1:0-3219 GCA_964423985.1 uncultured Candidatus Saccharibacteria bacterium
ATGTTGGTGTAGTCAATGTGGGAGAGGAGGATCAAGAAATAATTGCAACACTTAGTCTTAGTAATTAACATTACGGAATGAGAAAAGAAAGCAATGGGTTGACTGAAAATATTATTCTTTCTTTTTGCTGTTCTGTATTATAACGCTAATATTTTCTGTCTCCTCTGGAAATGAATTTACCCAAAACGGACGAATTGTAGCTTCTATTTTATTAATGCTCTTGTTTTTCTTTACTATTTCATCAAACTCAAATCTTGATGTCCCAGCAAGATTAGTTTTTAATGTATCAATATCTATTTCCCATACTAAACGAGCAACTCCAAACAACGAAAAGTCAAAGCTTTCTTTTTCTCTTAGATCTACGGAATCTTTGTCTGTAATCCTAAATACAAGTTTTTCAATATTACTAACAGTAATTAAAGAACCATCGTATTCTGGCAGATGTTTTTTTGCTATGTGTGTGCTTAATTTTTGTTTATCAAATATGGCTGCATGCAATTCTCCTTCTTCAGTAAGCGAAAAATTGTCTTCTGTTGTGGTGGTTACTCCTTTTTGTTGTTCAAACTCAAAAAATACAGCGTCTTCATAAAGAATAAAATTTTCTGGAACCTGAGCAAGCGCACTTTTTAATAATCTTGCTTTTAGTTCTTCTTGCATTTCAATGCGTGCAAGAGCAATATCTTTTTCTGAGGCAATATTAACTTCTCCAGAAAAACCACCTTCCATAGGAGTTTTTGAACGCGCATAAAAACCAGCAAACCGTGGTCCACCCTTAAAGCCTGGGATTGTAAAGTCTGAAAGTCCTATGTTATGACTAGCCCCTGGCACATCTGCAAATACCCTAACCTCAATACTTCCAGGAATTTTTTCTCCATCTTTTGTGCTCATACCTGGAACAGTAATTGAATCCGCTATTCTGTATATTTTACCATCAGGTGTTTCAAAGCGTGTATTGCGAATTAATCGCTGACTATTTGAGCTATACGTGTTATAGACTGTTATTAATCCAGATGCTTTTGTTTCAACGACCTGCCTACCCGTTGTCTCAATTTCTCTTGTCGCTGTGTCCTTGATAACCACAAGGTTAAATAAAAGCTCATTGTCTGTTGCGTTTTTATTTGCCGTAAAGCCATCATCAATAGTGATAAGGGTTTGTGTTGGCATAACCATCACGGAAGCTCCTGAAAAAAGAAAGGATAACGCAAACAGCAAAAAAACCACGACACCAAGTGCACCAAACCACAACAAAAAACTAGATTTATTTTCATTATTTCTATTGTTGTTTGTTTTTTCTGTGTTTTCTATGTTGTTCTTTTTAGTCCTGTTGACTTGTATTCCACTAACCCTTGTGCCACGAATATCTGGTTTTTTGATATCCTGTATACTTCTTTTTTTTGTAGTAGACATATCTCTGAATGAATGTTCCATAATAAATAATGTATTAAACTACGCCACGTTAATAAACTTAAAAAACCTGCTTAATTATATTATTTTTCTTATAAATACTGAATTTAAAAATAAGAACACATCTTTTTTAACATCCTTATCGTATGACACAAAAGAATCTTTTGGCTTGCCTTCCACAAAAAACGCCTCAAGATTGACGGCTAAGTTGTTTTTTTGCAAAACACCCACAACCTCTTTCTCTATTGCTGTCTTGAAAAAACTAGACATTTCATTGTCTGTTGCAAAAAAAACTAGACGAGGCAACATTTTCTCCTCAGAAACACCCTTAAGTGTATTAAAAAATTCCTCAGCCCACTCTTTAAGAGTGTTTTTAATAATACCATCTATTCGCGAATACGCATTGCCTTCAAGTCCCTTAGTTAAATATAAATAAAGCATTGAGCGCACTTCTTCTTCTGTGCTGTTTGTGTTTGCTATTATTCTACGGATAATCATATTCACACCATTGGAGAAAGATATATTTTTTCTAATAACACCATCTCTAACAATAGCAATGTCAGTCGTTTCTCCAGTTATATCAATAAATGTAAATATTTTTTTATTGGGGAATATACTACAAATTGCAGACACTGCAACAAAACTAAAAGAACGGAACGAAGTATTGCGACATTTAATAATTTTTTCTATATGCCCGCCAATCACATTAAGTGCTTTTTGTGGAGCAATGCTTAAGCACTCATATATTTCCATTTTTTTAACAAAGACACCATAAGGGTTTTGGGAAACATACCCATTTAATTTAATTAACGATGCATCTGATTGAATAAGAACAGTATCTCTTTTGGGATACTGTTCTCTGATTTTTTTCTCGAAAACCAGGGCGTCTTTTTTTATCACACTAGCAACCCTGTTTTTTGTAACAACAAACTGCTTGTCTTTTTGTATTAAAATATTTCTATTTTCTGATAAACACCAAGGCTCTGATAGTGAGCAGAAGCAAGCATCTGGTCGTTCTGATTTTAGTGCCTTAGATATATTTTCAAGAACCAAAACAACCGTTTCGGATAATGCAATAATATAGCGCTCAAAATTTAACTCTTCTTGAAATACCATAGCCTTACGTGTTGTATATACTATTCGCGACAATCCTTCCTTTGTGTGCACCAACACCGCACCACCAATACTTGCACTTCCGATGTCAATTAAAACAATGGTTTTAGTTTGTTTATTTTTTTTACCAAAAAGAAATGGCATATTTATTATTTTTTAATTATACCACAGCAAGAAAGCTTGTCTTGTTTATTTTTTTGAATTCAACCCTGAACCGGGAACAACCTAAAATTTAAAACTCAAAAGAAAACAAGCGAATCATTGAAAATAAGCACTAAGTTGGACAATGCATCATAACACTCATCACAAAACAGCAACTGTCCCCCGAGCAGATTGCCAACAGATACGATACGGTATCTTATCAGACAATCTACAACTGGATTTACCGAATGGAGGATATTGCAACCAAGAAAAGAATAGTCGCCAACTTACGCAGAAGATGTAAGAAATACCGCCACAGTAGCCGTTTGCACGGCTACGAGTACTAAGATTGCACCCAAGACGATGATTGATGAGCGACCAGAGGAAATTGAGCAGAGAGCACGTCTTGGTGGCTTTGAGGGTGATACGGTCCTCCTTTCAGGAAAAGAAAGATTGTACACTCTGGTATGCAGAAAATCACGATATACATTCATACGGCACATACTCAATGGGTTTACTGAGACCATCCACATGGAAACTGTCAGTATCCATACTGAGTAT
>CAYRGE010000042.1:0-3125 GCA_964423985.1 uncultured Candidatus Saccharibacteria bacterium
TCTGGATAGCCATTTATGAACACTCTGGCGTGATACATTCAGTTCTTTTGCCACGGCAATGACAGTTTTCTCTTTATTGATAATTTGTTTGAGCTTGGTTTCTTTAAGCAGCATATATTGTGAATCGTATGTATTCATATACATACAGTGTAAACTTTATTGCTGCAATGTTAACAATATGGGCTACTTTATTAAAAATACCCAAATTGAATACCTAAAATATTTAAAAGGATCAAATTTTTTACCAAGAATTTGCGGAATTGAATAAAAATCATGAGACACATCTTTGGGAAGCAATGCCGTAAGTTCAATTATTGTAGGGAGGTGTGCATACCCTATTGATGCTCCTTCAGCTTTATTAGCTTCATACACGATATCTCCAGGCAAGAGACCTAAATATTCTCTATTTATTACCCTATAAAGGAACATGCGTATTACTCTCCAAATATCGGTTAATATGTTCTTAGTTGGAATATATAAGCCTTTGCCCATATAAAGTTTGTTAAAACTCTCAATATAAACAACACCTCCAGGTTTCACCACACGCATCATTTCATTAATAGCAGCTTGTCGTTTTTCAAAAGTTGCAACAGCATTTATAGAAAATCTAGGACAAAAAACATAATCAAATTCATTGTCGTTGAATGGTATTTTGGTCATGTCTCCCACAACAAAATGCACATTATCAAGTTCTAATCTTTTTGCTCGAGTCTCTGCTGCCTTAATTGCATCTGGTGTTATATCAAGTCCTGTGACATTTAAATCAAATTGTGCCGCACCAATAGAAAAACGCCCTGATCCACAACCAAGATCAAGTACCTTGGTTCTTTTTCTTAGAAGACCGAGTAATTTATCTTCTACTTTACGCATCGGCGCCTTTGTATAATTAAGATATCTCTCCAGAATAATGCTTTATGTTCAACTTTTTTATACGAGCATAGTATTCATTTTCGTTTGTTGTTTTTATTTTCATTTTAGTGATTCAATATGTGAATAAAAGTATTATAAAAATAACATTAAATAACTAAATTGGCTATACTAAAATTGCACTACACTGTAACTTTAAATATCTACTATGTGTCACTTTTGTCACTTTTTTAAAAAAATACATAGCGCACGAGGAACCTTCGATTTATATTCGAAAAAATAGTAGAATAACCTTACAGGACAATGTCGATCACGGTTCCAGCCCGATGTAGCCCGCCAATTTTCACTTTTGCCCGAAACGGCAGAATTGTGAGCAGAGCGAAGCTCTGCAAAAGTCGCACTTTGTGCGAAAAGGGCTTTATTTGAATAGAACCTCGACTGACGCACGCGCCGAGCGCGTGGTGGCTCTGAACTTTCTTTTACGCTCCAATAATGTGGTAATTCTGTCGGTGCGTTTCCGCTCGCCTCCGCTTCGCTACGGCGAACCAAAACAGAAATTTTTTCAATACATTTTTTTAATTTTTTTCTGCCCCCATTTTTTTCTTTTAATATGAAGCGAGCATATATTCTGCACTCACTCGGAAATGTAAAATTCCGCTTCGCTCCATTTTCCACTTCTCTCGTTTCGTTTGAATATAGGATTTGAAAAAGTTTCTGTTTTGTATTTCTCTTATTCAGAGAAAAGCGGAAACGCTCTATTTTTAATCGCAAAAGGGCAAAAATGCCCACTATCGCCTGTTTCGCTATTCGCTCAATAACGGCGATTTCACTTCGTGAACCGACTAAAAAGCAAAGCAGTTTGCTTTTTAGTCCGCCCAGACCCCCTTCCTTTTTGCTCTTTTGCTCCGCCGTTCGTCCGAGAAAAAACTGAACTGCTCGCGGAGCGAGAGGCAACTAATTTTTAATTTTTTCCAAAATTTCTTTAATCACAAAATCTATTTTTGTGATTATTTGATGATTTGGAAATCTTAATACTTCCCACCCTTCTTTTGTAAGATGCTCGTCTCTCTCAATATCCTCAATTACTGGTAATCCGTCAATTATATTATGATTTCCAAAGCCGTCGCATTCAATATCCAACTTTCTTTTTCCCATCAATGCAAAATCTAAAGTGTATCTTTTTGTAACAAATTTTGGAATTAGTTTATAGCCAAGTGATTCAAAATCAATTTCTTGTAATTTTTGATAAAGCAAAAGTTCTGTTGGTGAATCAAAATGACCTGAAAAATACTGTTTTTCAAGTTCTTCTTGTTTCTTAATTTTATCGTAAGTTTCTGCAATTTTCTTTAAGATTCCATTTCTCGTATAGCAAAATTGTTTATCTCCAGCAATATATAAAAGATATTTTGCTCGTGATAACGCTACATTGAGTATTTGGGGATGAGCGTTATACCAACGATCATTATTTCCATTGCCCTTGGAAGAAAGAACCGCAGAAAAAATCATAATATCTTTTTCAGAACCCTGAAACTTGTGAGCTGTGAGTATCTTAACATTATGTTTTTCAATAATATCCTGCGGTGTTGCTTGTGTAATTATGCGATATATTTCCTTTTGTTGTTGTGAATACGGGGTTACAATTCCTATTGATAAATTTGAATCTTTAATTTCTTTTATAATCCCCTGAAAGACATTATTTACTTGTAATGCTTCGTCTCTGTTTACTCTACTACCACTTGGAGGTCTTATCACTGTTCCGCTACAATCTTCCCACTCAATTCCTAGAGGTAAACTGTTTGGCAAATTTGAATAATTAAGATTTGAAGCAATACTTAATTTCCCGCTGTAAAACACTTGATTGCACAAATCAATTATTTGATCTTCTGACCGATAATGTTTGGCAAGCAAAACAGGGGGTTTACTCAAACAAGATTCCGCACAACGATAAAGCGAAACATCGTAGTATCTTATTTTTGATGGATATAATTCTTGTTGCTCTTGCAGATTATATGTCTTCGCAATTCCCCTGTCTAAATCTTTAGTAATTCCAGCAATATGAGAAAGTTGCATAGGGTCTCCTACCACAACCACATTTTTTGCCCTATAGAGAGCGGGGGCAGCGGAGGGTAAATCTATTTGTGATGCTTCGTCAAAAATTACATAATCGAAAATGCCAGCTTTTAGGGGAAAAGTTCTATTAAGAGATTTGAGTGTTGATGACCAAATTTTCAACACTTCAAGAGCCTTAGTAAAAGAAT
>CAYRGE010000043.1:0-2996 GCA_964423985.1 uncultured Candidatus Saccharibacteria bacterium
TGTCATCACAGGTTCTTTATGAAATAAAAGAGCTTGAGAAAAAACAACATAACTAGTTTCATTACGAAAATAAGAAAAATATAAAACCTTTGTTCTCTATCCACTGCCATTGCGAGGAGTGTAACGACAAAGCAATCTAGTAAACCGTCCTCCGTCTTTGCGAGGGGTGTAGCGGTAGCGGAACGACGAAGCAAATAGTACGAAACCTTAAATCCGAAACAACAACTCTGGATTGCTTCGTACCTCGCAATAACAAGCAATGTTCGCTTTGACAAATAATTCCTCGCAATGACAAATAGTGTTCGCTTTAGTAAACAATTCACTCGCAATGACAGACAGAGTTCGCAGTGATACAATCATGCTCCTCAACAAGCGACTGTTTAGCAATAACAAACAGTATGCAATTCTTAACTTCTTTTCCTTTTTTATTCTTTAATCTTGATTATTAAAACCAGGTGTTGCAACTAGTTCTTGAGCTTGTTGTATAGGTATTTGCAAATTATCTAAATTTATGTTTTAATATAAAAGGATTGTAATATTTGTAAATGTTTTTTAACATACAATACTAGGAGGCCTAAATGGTCAAAGAATTAGGACGAAACAATTATCCTGCAAAAAAAGCTTCTTTTTCAGACTCTATTAAGTTTATTTTAAAAACAAAAAGTAAAGAGGAAAAAAACATTAAGTCTATAGACAAGGAGTTGAGGGCTAGCGGATGTTCGGTTTTGTCTGTTGTTTATTTTACTGTCGAAGAAAATGCACTAGTGCATTTAAAAACAATTGTAAAAAACAGTAATGGCTGGTCTGTTGTTCTCACTCCGATATGGATTATTGCATGGTTGCCACTTGCTACATATTGTCACTGGAGGATGTGTGTTTTATCCAATAATGTAGTTGAATTAATTGGATACAAAAAAATGTCTTCCGTGCAATGCAATATACGCCAGCGTATATTGCTAAAAAAAAGTAGGTTTACAGAAGCAGAAACAGCAATAATTTCAGGACTGAACAAGAGAAAAAGTTGGTATACTTATGCATCACTAAAAATAGGGATGTCTAAGATATGTCAACAGAAAGGTTGTAATGAAAAAGCGGAGGAATATATGCTCCGTTCTATTGTAATTGCAAAAAACAAAATACAACATAAAAACCCTGCACAGGCAGCGGAAATATACAGGAGATGTGCAGAAATAGGGGATGGATTACCCGAACATAGAGAATTAGTGTATGGTGTCAGGCTTAGGCATCAAGCTAATAAAATTATGTCGAGAGCACAAAAACAATCTAATTTTTTATAAAAACATATTGTTTTTGTGCTAAAAGCCAGTTTGTAGTTAATTACAAGCTGGCTTTTTTTTTGCAAAACAAAAAAATAAGGACACAACACAGATGTTGTATAGATAATAAATAAAAAAATTTTAGCGTTTCTGTTTATTGAGAATGTTATGGATATTATTGATAATTTTTTCTTTATCAATAATATCGCTGTCTAGTTTTTCTAAATTTCTTTCGATGTTGTCTAATGTTATATTTCCTTTTTGTGCTTCACTAAAAAATTTAAAATAGGGTATTTTTTTACTTCCAACTAAAAAAGAAGGATTTTTTTTGAAATATTCCTCAAACTTATCAACAAAACCAGCCTCAGAAGATAGCTCTATTTTAAGTTTTTCCTTATCATTGCAAACTTCTTTTAAATAATAAGTAATACTACCTTTGCTTCCAATTGCTTTTTTGAGATATTTTTCTACTAAAATTCTTTTACTAGAATTAGGATTTTTGAGCGTTTGTATTATTTTTGGGTCAGTGCTGTTTATGTTTTTTGTCAACCATATAAACCCATTTATACCAGGGATAATTGAGTTAATTAACACATCCCTAAAACTATTGTGTTCAACCATATCAACATTATCTTCTTTAACTGCATTATTGATTTTTTCAATGACAAGAGAAAAGTCAGCATCTATAACCTCTGCTATGTTATCAATATTGATGTCTAGCAAGTTCTCTACTTTCTCCGTGTCTGTATTTTTTTTAAGAGAATCTATTTGGTTAAGAAAATTCTTAAAAATTTCTTTGTCAAAATAGTCTATTAAATTACGCATAGGTGTTTCATCAAAAACAAAACCATCATTTTTTTCATAAATGCTTTCAAGATTGCCTTGTGTCCCTTTTTCAATATTTGCAAATTCCATAGTTTTACAATATAAATTTAGTAAAATAGCCTCAATAGCAATGCAATATTTTAAATATTTAATCTTATGACTATTTTACCTCTAAAAGATTTATCAACCAATTTATCTTTTTTAAGGTACTTTATATTATTATATTAAAAAGCTAAAAAACTTGCAAATACAAAGGTTTTTGCTATAATTATTAAATACTTTATTTGGAGTTTTTGTATTTTTTTTAAAAAATCCAAAATTAAAATATTAAATTAAAATAATGAAAATAATTTTATTACAAGATGTGGCAAAAGTTGGACGCAAATACGATGTTGCTGATGTTGCTGCTGGTTTTGCACGAAATTTTTTACTACCTAAAAACCTTGCTGAATTTGCAACAGAAAAATCTGTTAAAAAATACACACAAGAAAAATCTGCGATTGATATAGAGCGTAAAATACAAAAAGATTTATTTGTAAAGAATTTAAATAGCCTAGAAAATACAAAAATTACCATCAAAGAAAAGGCGAACGAGCAAGAGCATTTGTTTGCGGGGCTTTACAAAAAAGAAATTGCATCAAAAATAAAAGAACAAACTAAGTTAGATATACCTATTGAGTCCATAGACCTAAAAAAGCCGATAAAGAAACTGGGTGAATACAAAATTAAAATCTCTACTGAAGGAGAAACGAGAACTCTTAACCTTGTTGTTGAGAAGGAAAAATAACACAACAATAAGCAATCCCCACACCATATTTACGAGAAATGGAACGACGAAGCAAATAGTATGAAACTTTAAACACAAGACGATAACTCTGGATTGCTTCGTACCTC
>CAYRGE010000044.1:0-2927 GCA_964423985.1 uncultured Candidatus Saccharibacteria bacterium
AACAACTCTGGATTGCTTCGTTCCTCGCAATGACAAAACTGCTCGCAATGACAAATAGCTTTTCATATTACAAATTTTACTTGACTTTATTTTTTTGTTTACATAAAATTACTACATAGCTATTTACTTAAATAATCAAATAACTAATATGAAAAAAATATATTTAGCCACAGTGTTGCTGTTTTCATTAATGGCTACTGGGACAGTATTAGCTCAAGAAAATCATGGAGTAGAGCCAATGGTAGTTTCAGACATTGGGGTCACTGAATTTACACCTATAGAACTGCCAAATCCTGGTATTTTACCAGGTAGTTTTTGGTATTTTCTAGACGGATGGGGAGAAACAATTGTTAATGTTTTTACCTTCAACCATGAAAGAAAAGCTATTCTACAAACAGAAAGAACACTGGAAAGAGTTTCTGAGGTTAGTGCTATTTTAGAAAAAAAAGGAGTTGATGCTCCAGAGCTAGATAGTGTTAATGCGAAAATTCAACAACACATTGAAACAGCCAACGAATCGCTTAAAAGACAGAAGCTGCGGGGGATAGAGGTTCCAGAATTAGCAAAAAGAATAGAGACAGACTTTAATACACACCGAAAAATGTTAAATCGGGTTTTTGATTATCGCAGAGAGTCTCTTGCAAAAAGGGCAAGTGATGTCCGAAATGAACTCAAGCAAACCAGGGCGGCTGAAGATCTTGATGGTGTTTCAGGATTAAGAACTACTCTTGGTGAAATTAAAAGAGAAAGAGATGCTCTGGCTCAAAAAAGAGATGTTTTTCATTCCTCAATTATCTCAAAAAACGAAAAGGTTAGAGAAAAAATGACCGAAGAAGCTAGAAACTTGAGTATTTTGAAACTAGAAAGAGAAACGCTTGTAGATGAGGGAAAGAGAGCAATAGAAAGAGTATTTGAGGAAAGAGAGATAAAAATAGAAGCCCAAGAAGAGGTTCTAGAAACTCAGTTAAATAAAGCAATTTTGGCAGGAGATATAGAGGCGATAAAAACAATTTACAATAATCTTAGAGCAATAGAACTTCAAACAAATGCTTTAGAGGTTGAAGAATATTTATTTAAAGAAAAGGTAAAAATAGAAGAAGGTGAACCTGCTCCACCAATATCAATTATCTTAGAAACAAGAGAGGATATTGATGACTTAAGAACGATGGCGATTAAGGCAAAAACACATGCGAAAGAATTAATAACTAAGGCCTTATCAAAAATAGAAGTTCAGAATATGCATGATAATTCAGCTATAATAGGGTTAGTAAAACAAGCGACGCGATTTCACGAAAGAGGGTTAATGCTTTTTGACAAAGGAGAATACAAAAAAAGCTATCTTAGTTCAAGAAAGGCTATGGATTTTGCTGGAAAAACAATTAAGCTGATCACTGTGAAAGAGCAATTAAGAAAAGGAATACACGACACAGCACTTGTTGTGCCAGATGTTCAAGATACTCCACACATTGTTTCCCCTCCAGAAATCGTGGAAACCGACACCCCTGCTCTTGTTGACACTCCCACACCAGATAAGACTTTGAAGGAACTATCGACTAAAAAAATTAAACAGCAGCTAGAAAAAGCTGAGCATTTTATAGAAAAAACGAGAGCTATTGTGCATCACAAAAGCGTTGATGTTCTTGCTTTTCCTGTTATTATAAGATCACTAGAAGAAGCTGAGCAAAACATAACCAAGGCGGAAGCTTTGCTTGAGCAAGGAATCTATGATAAAGAGAAGTATGCAATATCTGCTTTATCGTTGGCAAATAAAGCATATAAAATAACAAAAGAAAAACTACAATCAGGAGAGATAAAAATCACTTCAGAGCCGACTAAAAAACCAATATCCCCACCAAACAAAACGGAAGCCCTTAACTGTAAAATCGATGCGGATTGTAAAGATCTAATCTGTATTATGTTAATCGGAAGTGATACACCTCGGTGCAATACAGCAACTGGCAAATGTTTTTGTGGTTCTGGTGATAACTTAGATAATAGTGGTGATTTAATTTCGCAGTAATATTGCAAAGAGTAATCAAAAAATATTCACTGCTGTTTCTTTTTTTGCTTTTTTAATCCGAAAAGTTATTAAGATTCATTTTTCAATTACAACCTAAAAACAAGGGGGGGTATTTTTATAAAACATCAATATATAAAAAAATGAAGGTAAGTCACATATTGTATAAAGTTAAAGATTTAGACGAAGCTGTAAGAAAATACAGAGCCGATGGTTTTGTGGTTGAATATGGAAAGCCAAAAAATCCCCATAATGCATTGGTTTATTTTTCAGAGGGTCCATTTTTAGAAATTTTCAAACAATCAGGTATGCCTAAATTTGCTAAAAGTATTTTGAGGCTTTTGGGAAAAAAAGATTTCGTTGAGCGTCTAGATTTATGGGACAATGCACCAGAAGGACTTATTGGGGTTTGTTTAGAAAATTATAAAAAAGACCTGAATGAAGAAAGGGAGATTCTTGAAAATAATAATCAAAAATATTTTCCAATAAAGGCAAGTAGGACCGATACAAAAGGTAGAAAGCTAAAGTTTTCTTGCGTTTTTCCAAATGAAATAAAAATTCCTTTTCTTATGACTTATTATAATATAGATCCTAAGCCCAAAAACTTTATTCACCCAAATGGAATTAAAGGTATAAAAAGTATTTCTTTTGGAACTTCTGAAAAATTACTTCCTATTATAAAAGACATATGTGATGACAATATTCTAAAGCTTTTTATAGGTGACGGGGTGAAAGACTTAGAATATGAACGAAAATAAAAATTCCTCGGCCTGAATACCAAGATATTACCCCATTAATAACTCCGCGACTCGAAAGCTGTATGGTGTTTGTTTTGCTTGCGACAAGACAAACACGCAAAGACAGTGGTGGTTTTGATTTATAATCACAGATAGTTGTTCGTCATTAACGA
>CAYRGE010000045.1:0-2341 GCA_964423985.1 uncultured Candidatus Saccharibacteria bacterium
CAACCAAAAGGTACCGCCAATTTACAATTTCAGAGTTTTTGGAAGTTTTACGCACGCACTGTAATCCATCCCCCGTCTTTGCGAGGAGTGTAGCGGTAGCGGAACGACGAAGCAATCCAGATTGAAATTTTAACTCCGACGCAACAACTCTGGATTGCTTCGTTCCTCGCAATGACAAGCAGTTGTTCGGAATTTCCGATTTTTGGTCATAATACTGGGCATCATTATTTGACTTGCAACCAAGTAGTGCAATAATCTAGACTTTGTATTTTACAAATAACCTACTCTGTAGCATACTTAGTTTAGATTTTGTTTGAACCGTTGTGGTTTAAGCTCGTACATTAAAAAAAAGCAGGAGGTCTTGATGAAAAGTTTTCAGCCAAAAAGTGAATATGAATGTGATGAAGCTTTTTTTAAAAAAATGTGGACGCAAGAGAATGGCTCTATTTATGTCGTTATGGAAAAAGGCGACGAGGCAGGCATTATTAAAAAAGCAATATTGCTTGCAAAAAAACAAAAATGTGTGGTAAGATTTAGCCTTGACGGCATAATTACCAAGGTCAACCAAAATTCAAGTATACCGCTTGTATTAAACAAGTGGCTGAAAGAATTGAACCGCCGGGAAATATATACTCACTGGATTGACTAGCAAGCCCTCCACTAGACTCCGCGGACTCGCTCTGTTAGGGGTCTTTTTTTTACATATTCCGCACTCATATTGCACACTAAAGAAACATTAATTAATATGTCGCAAAAAAACAAAACCCTACAAACACCCGTTCTCGAAGTCAATATAAGTTGTTAACACTCGTTCTGTTTATACCACCAACAATCACCCCGTATCGTAAATTTGTTTGAATAATAATAGTGGTATATTATTAACAACATAATGGCACACATAAATACTGACTTAAAAAAAATAGATGAGTTGCTTTCTCGTGGTGTTGAAGATATTATAGGCTGCATAGAATTAAAAAAGAAACTATTGAGTGGTGAGCAATTGCGAATCAAATTGGGAATAGATCCAACAAGCCCAAGTGTTCATCTTGGTCGCGCTGTTCCATTGTTAAAATTACGCGATTTTCAAAAACTAGGACATAAGATTGTTTTTATTGTTGGTGACTTTACTGGAGTTATTGGTGACACTTCTGACAAAGACAGTGAGCGCCCAATGCTTACCGAAGAGACTATTAGCAAAAACAAACAATCATATTTTAAACAAGTAGGATTGTTAATTGACCTAAAGCAAGCAGAAATGACATATAATTCTGCTTGGCTTTCAAAGTTAACCTATAAAGAAATTGGCGAGCATGCAAATATGTTTTCTGTAGCAGGCTTCATTGCTAGAGAAAACATTCGTAAACGACTTGACGCAGGAAAACGAGTATCGCTACGCGAAACCTTATACCCTCTTATGCAGGGTTACGATAGTGTTGCTGTTCGTGCAGATGTTGAGATTGGAGGAACTGACCAACGGTTTAATATGCTATCTGGTCGCACAATGCAAGAACACTCAAGACAAAAACCTCAGTCAATTATAATGGGTCCACTTATAGATGGTCTTGATGGGAGGAAAATGAGTTCTAGTTGGGGTAATACAATAAACCTAACAGACAAACCTATTGATATGTATGGAAAAATTATGAGTATGCACGACGACCTAATGTCAACATATTTTGAAATATGCACCAGAATACCAACTCAAGAAGTTGTAGAAATTCAGCATTCAATAAAAAATAAGTCTACACACCCTCGTGATATAAAAATGCAGCTTGCCTACGAAATTGTATCACTTTACCATGGAAAAGATTCTGCTAATATGGCCCAAGGTGTTTTTACTGATGTTTTTCAAAAAAAGAAACTTCCTGACGATATTCCAGAAATAATAACAAAAAACAACACATCTCTCTTGGATTTCTGTGTTACGGCATTCAATATAAGTAAAACTAAAATTCGCAACATTCTTAAACAAAATGGAATAAAAATAAATGGCAATATTGAAACAAGTGAGCACAAAATACTATCAAGCGGCGATGTTGTAAAAATAGGAAAAAAACGCTGGGCAAAAGTGTTTATTAATTCACATTACTAAACAAACAAACTCAGACACCTCTTTTAGGGTTTTTAATACTTATTGTCTTTTAAAACAACACTGTCCATAATCCGTCCCCCGTCTTTGCGAGAAGCGACAGCAACGAACCAATCCAATGTTTAGCCCCATCCTTGCGAGGAGTGTAGCGACAGCGGAACGACGAAGCAATCCAGATTGAAATTTTAACTCCGACGCAACAACTCTGGATTGCTTCGTTCCTCGCAATGACAAAACTGCTCGCAATGACAA
>CAYRGE010000046.1:0-2184 GCA_964423985.1 uncultured Candidatus Saccharibacteria bacterium
TACTTGCTTTGGTAAATAACCACTCGCAATTACGGATAGTGTTCGTTTTGACAAACAGTGTATAACACTTAACTTCTTTTTCTTTTTATGTTAGTTTTTTATTGTTAAAGTTCTTTTGAATTAAGTAATTTTCTTGTTTCTTTTTTATAGTCCTCCACTCCTGGTTGGTCAAATGCATTAACATCTAAAAGTTTAGCAAGATACATTATTTCAATCATTCTCATTTGTAAAAAATAACCCAGGTTAAATTCATCTCGCTCTTCAAGAACAATTTCCGCAAAAGGTCTGTTGCTGTTTTTATATGCCTTTAACACCCCCTCATATATTGCGTCTGTAATTTCACTAAAGGTTTTTCCAGCAACAGGAACACTTGAGTCACTGAACAGTTGCGTATCAGGTATTTTATTTTTTTCTTTATCTGTTTTAATCTTAATAAAAAAAGTAAATTTATCTTTTGGTCCACGCAAATAAAGCTGTCCTACTGAATGCAAATCTCTTGGCCCAATGGAAACAATCGGCATAATTCCCACAACAACAGTCTCTCCACTTGTGTTGTGTTTTTTGCCTATACTCTCACCCATTAACTGCCTATACCATTTACCCAAAGACTCTAGTGCTGGTTCAAATAAAAAAGTATTGTGAATTGCAATCCCTTGTTTGTAGTGCTCGTAAATAAGTGATGCTGAAATAAGTGCTGGGTTTTCTAGTGGCAGTTTTTGTAGTGATGTACTTTGTCCTTTTCGTGCCCCACGCAACAACATACCAACATCAATCCCAACAGCAGTGAGAGGAAATAATCCTACCGCTGAAAAAACAGAAAACCGCCCGCCAATATTTTTAGGCAATGCAAGTAGTGTGGTTTTGTGTTTTTTTGCAAACTTCCAAAGAGTGGACTTTTTTTCTGTTGACACAACAATGCGAGAATAAACATCTTCACCAAACACACCTATTAATTCTTTTACACAGCTTTCTGTGTTGGCTACTGTCTCTGTTGTATTTCCCGACTTGCTTATAATATTTATTAAAAACTCATTGGTAGACGCTAGGCTTTTTAATGTATTTAATACTGTATTAAAACTAAGACTATCCAAAGAATCAAGAAACAACATCTGTGGAAATTTGTTGTTGTGTATATTTCCACTCCCTCTGATTGCTTCGTAGATAGCTCTTGTTCCAAGATTTGAACCGCCTGTGCCAATAACAAGAACAAATTTAAGATTTTCATCTGTAAGATCTCTCGCTTTAACAATAATATTTTCCTGTAATTCTTTATCAAAAGGGATATTTATTGATGACTCGGAAACGCCATATCCCTTTTCTTGCGAAACTTTTTTTAAATAATCCACATAATCAGAAAGTGATTCTATGTTTTTATTTATATCTCTCTCATCAATCCTTGTTGTTTCTTTGAAAAAGAACGAGATGGATTTCATATATTTATCCTATTATTAACTTAGTATCAATAATAAAACCAGCAATAATCATCAATACACCCAATACGCCCAAAACTTGCTCTCTACGCATAGCAATAAAAACCTTCTCGTCTATTTTGTGTTCTTTTAAGACACGATAATGAACACTTAGTGCTGCGTATGCAATAAACACAGTTCCTAATGTATCTAATGTTATAGAAAATATTTCCATTTTTTTAAATTAAAATTATGATAAGCTCTTATTTTTAATATTATAACACCACTACTGAATGTCAAACAAAAAAACTTCGTGCCTCAGAAATTTAATGGCTGTTAGTTTCATTATCTGGTTGTGTCTGAACAAAAAACTGTCACAATGTACTCACAATGAATGTCTTTCAAAGAGCCACACAACAAAAACGCCAAAAACCAAAAACTTATTTTAGGCAAGTTTTGAACATTTACAAGTGTGGATATAGTAAGCTTTTTGAGGTAGGATTGCAAAAACAAAAATAAGTGAGGGTTGATAATATTTACTTCCTTGGTTGGTATTAATAGACAAACCATCTCCCTATTTTGTTACAGCCTAAAGTTGTTCCACCACGAGAAGCTCTTACCTCAATTCCACCAAACACAGCCTTATGTTCAGCCGAACCAGTAACATTTTGAGAGATACTGCAAGCCGCAATGACACCATCAACCCAGCCCGAATCACAGTTACTAACACCTGAGAGCTCAACTCGAGTTTGAGGAATATTATTAACCACCTTAG
>CAYRGE010000047.1:0-1896 GCA_964423985.1 uncultured Candidatus Saccharibacteria bacterium
AAAGGTCGGTTTATACAAAAATTGTAGCTATAATTCTTTTTATTATTGTGGTGTTTTCCTCTATTGGTGTGTGGGGTCTGTATAAAAAATCCCAACTTGCAAAAGAAAAGAGAGATGAAGTAAAAGAAGAGTTGCAACTCCTTGTTAAACGCAAAGAGAGTATTTCAGAAGAAATACTCTTACTTAGAACAGAGCATGGAGTTGAGGAAAGGATTAGGAGTGATTTTGGTATGGTTAGAGAAGGGGAAGAAGTGGTGGTTCTTGTTGATGAAATAAAAAATGACAAAGTTGCAGAGAGCGAAGAACAAGGAATTTGGAAATGGCTTATGTCTGTTTTTAGATAGAGGCAAGCCATGCACTGCACTCACTATTTAATTATTAATAAAAACATAGAAATTTAGCCAATTTTGTTTTTATTGATGGCGAGCCGTAAGGTTTGGGTTTTAGAGGTTGGTCTGCTGTTTTTGCTAAAAGTGGAACAGACATCACCGTCTTTGCGAGAAGTGGAGCGACGAAGCAAACCAATACAAAACTTTAAACAAAAAACAATAACACTAAATCACTTTTCTTTCTTTTCCCATTACTTGATCTTAATTATTAAGATCAAGTAATATTTTTATTTCTTGACTTTGAGAGAGATAAAAGTGGCATATTTTGTTTTTGTGGTATAATATAGAAAATTTAATAGCTTTAATAAATATAATTATGGATAAACAAGTAATATTGTACACCTCTCCCACATGTGGATATTGTGGAATGGTAAAAAGTTTTTTTGAAGAAAATAATGTTAAGTATGAAGAGTATGATGTTTCTGTAGACGAAAAAAAGAGTAGCGAGATGGTTGAAAAAAGTGGACAAATGGGAGTTCCGGTGGTTACAGTTGGAGAAGAAGTTGTTATTGGCTTTGACAAAAATAAACTTGTTGAGCTACTAGGTCTTTCTTAATAAAGTACGCCTTATATATTTAAAGACAAACAATAATAGTTTGTGTTGTTAAAACCTCAAACTATTATTGTTTGTGTGTGGTCGTAGCCCTCGTAGTTCAATGGATAGAACAAGGGTTTCCTAAACCCTAGATCCACGTTCAACTCGTGGCGAGGGCACAATAGTTCTTAATGTGGTGTATTTTGTGTTATAATAAAAAGTAATGGATGAAGAAACAAAAGAGCTAGCAATAAGAGCTTTAAAAATTTCAGAAGAAAATAATCAGATTCTTCATAAGATAAGAAAAACTATGTTGTGGGGGCATATTTTTCGAATTTTTTATTGGGTCATTTTATTGTTGTCTGTTTTTGGGGTATATTTTTTACTACAACCATTCATTGAAGGTATTCTTGATGTTTATAAAAATACTGGAGTAGGTTTTGAGAAAATTTTAGATGCATATATATCTCCACTAAAACCGCAGTAAAAACAAAACATTTAATTACGGTGGTAAGCATTAGATAGTAACACAACAATACGCTTGGGTAGCTCAGTTGGTTAGAGCATTCGCCTGAAGAGCGAAGGGTCGTCGGTTCGACTCCGACCCCAAGCACAGAAAAAGGATTTCCTCGCACGGAACAACAAAGCAAACTAGTATTTAACCACCGTCTTTGCGAGAAGTGCAATGAAATGGAGCGACGCGGCAAACTAGCACAAAACTTTAAATCCGAAACAACAACTTTGGATTGCTTCGTACCTCGCAATGACAAACAACTGTGTTCTTCTCGCAATGACAGGGGATTAAACATTGGTTTACTTCGTCGCTTCGCTACAGAATCGGCTTTGCGACCTCCGCTTTTCGATTCTCCTCCAAGCTACAAAAATATACTGCGTAAACACTCCGTGATTTACTTCGTTATTTTATGTGCTGGGAGAGAGAATCGGGGTCAACTCACATCAGTATTATTGTTC
>CAYRGE010000048.1:0-1806 GCA_964423985.1 uncultured Candidatus Saccharibacteria bacterium
AATAAATAGAGAAAAATACGAGGAACTTTTAAAACATTTTAAGGAAATAGATTATTCAAAAATTATTGCATATGAAAACAGCGATGAAACAGAGGGGGCGAAAGAGCTTGCATGTATGGGTGGTACTTGTGAAATAGATGCAACAATAGAGACACAAAACAGATAATCTTGCTAAAAATCACTAGCTTGGTATCCTAGGAATAGATGTATTGTTCTTTAGAAGCGAGTGTTCATTAAGTTTTTTACTAAACAAATCAAGAAAGGAGGTCACAATGGTTTTGTATAAAAAAATACTTATTGCTTTTTATTGGGTCTCAACAAGGCTAAAACTAGATCTTTCCCAGATTAAAAGAATTGTCTGGAATAAATATCTCTTTCTCTGGTGGTGTTGCTTGTGGATTCGAAAAAATGAATTTCATTATTCTTTAAATATGGATGCAATGGCGATGATTGAAATGGACAAAAAGGAGATGAAAAAATATCTCGTGAGCCTAGATTACCGCCGCAAGATAGCACACGAAAGAGCACTTGAGGCAAAAGACAATAAAAAAGATTAAAAAAAGACCACAAAGAAAGAGGGCACTTATGTCCTCTTTTTATTTTAACAGAAATGATATAATGAGTCTGAATATTTGTTTTGCAAATAATTTAACGATTTAATTATTGGTGTTGTGTACAAATAAAACAAATAATATTAAACAATGAACAAGCAGAAAAAACACGCACATTTTATAGGGATATGTGGGGCTGGAATGAGTGCAGTAGCAAAGCTTTTATTAGACGATGGGTGGACTGTAAGTGGCTCAGATGATGGTTTTTATCCCCCAGCCTCAACTTTTCTAAAGTCTATTGGTATTAAAAAAATACAAACACCATATAGCAAGAATAATATACCCAAAAATACAGATTTAATTATTATAGGTAAGCACAAAAAACTAATACCAGAAATGAATTCAGAAGTTAAATACGCGTTGGCGTGTGGTATTCCAGTAAAATCATACCCAGAAGTTATTTGTACTCTTGCAAAAAACAAAACAAATATTGTTGTTGCTGGGAGTTCTGGGAAGTCGTCAATAGCAACTCTTCTTTCGTGGGTTTTGCACAAATCAGGCATCTCACCTAGTTATTTTATAGGAGCAATACCTAAAAACAATATACAGCCAGCAAGGTTGGACAGTGGAGATTTCTTTGTGCTTGAAGGAGATGAATATCCAACCTCTAATTGGTGTAATAGTTCAAAATTTCTTTATTATAATCCAGTACATATTATTTTAACTTCTTGCGAGCATGACCATATTGATATTTTCCCAACACATAAAGAATATCTAGATTGCTTTAAGGAGTTAGTAAAAAAAATACCAAAACACGGAATCTTGCTATCTTGTCTTGATGATAAATTTACTCAGGAGGTAGCAAAAGAAGCTTCGTCAAAAAAAATAACATATTCCGCTTACAATAAAAAAGCTGATTGGTTTGCTAAAAATTTAGATTTTAAAAAAGATATTGCACTAGAACTTATGAATAATGGTGTTAAGATTTGTGACATTAAATCTAGTTTATTTGGACTACATAATGCACAAAATATAATAGCGGTAAGCGCACTTGTGTTAAAGCTTGAGTTGATAACAATTAAACAACTGCAAGACGCGGTAATTATGTTTAAGGGGAATCATAATAGAATAGAAAATATTTCAAAAGTTACTAAAAAGCCACTATATAAAGATGTTGCTAGTTCTGCTCAAAAAGTAAAAGCGTCTCTAAGTGCAATAAGAGTGAGGCATCCCAATAGACATATAACACTGGTTT
>CAYRGE010000049.1:0-1759 GCA_964423985.1 uncultured Candidatus Saccharibacteria bacterium
ACGTAACGCTTCGGACGTTGAGTTTTAGGTTCGAGTCCTAACAAGGGCACCAATAAAAAGATATGTTGGGTATTACAGAGTTTAACAAACAACAGTATTGCTTGTTTTGTAATTTTGTTATCACATAACCACACATAAAAATGCGTCTGGTTTTAACTGGAAAATAGCGTTGTTTATTGGTAGGTAGTATCTTTAAAAAATAAAATAATCAGTGGTTTATCTAAGGTAATGCAAACAGAATAAAAAGTCTTTATTTTTGCAATAGTAATTTTTTGTTTTAATTAAAATAAGAAATTACTATAAACAGCAGATTAAGTGTGGTATATTGTATTAAGTTATTGATAAAATAAATTAATAAGCGGGTATAGTTTAGTGGTATGACACGTCCTTGCCAAGGATGAGACGGGAGTTCGATTCTCCCTACCCGCACATAAAATAACGGAGTAAATCATATCAGTATTATTGGAGCGAGGTAAACAATAATACTGTGTGAGTTGACCCCTCCTTTTTTTTAAAAAAATGTACTAAAAAACTCGCACAGTAAATAGAATTAACACATAAGAAGTTTAGTTTTTGTGTTTATCAGGCATAAAAATTAAAAACAGAAATCAAGCTAGCTTTTTGGGAGTTCTCTATGTCCTATGTAGAAAACAAAAGACATATTATAAAAATAATATTTACTGAAATTGTCAATGAGTTTTGTGTAAATACATAGCGTAAAATACACAAAACTGTGGATAAAGTAGTGGATAGTGTGTATTAAAAGACATATCTGATATCCACGAGTTTTGCACACGCCGTGTTCTTTAACTCACAATAAGGCTAATAATAAGGACACCTAAGGACTTTTTATTGCAACAAGTGTCTTTTTATGTAAAAAGACAAAAATATTTTTTAATATTTTATAAACATATTAATTTTTTGGTTGTTTTAGCCTTATTTATGTGAAATAGTGAATAAGTTAGTGAGTGATTTTAACGCTATGTTGTGTTTTGTGATAATAAAATCAAGTGATATACTATTGTAAAATAGCACCATGCTCATATATATAATTGAGTGTTGAGAAGTGCTCTTTAAGCATTTTAATTTCTGTGGTTTCTGAAAATAAAAAAATTGGTGATTTAGGGGAAGATTTGGCCTGTAGGTTTCTCGTGAAACATGGTTTTTTAATAAAAGATCGTAATTATCAGAAGAAATGGAGCGAAATTGATATTATTGCGGAAAAAAATAAAAAAATTCATTTTATTGAAGTAAAAAGTGTTTCATATGATACAAACAACACAAAAGAAGCAGATAAATATCATCCATCAGAAAATATGCATCCTAAAAAACAAAAATCATTTAGTAAAATTATAGAAACATATATTTCTGGTAATAAAATGACTGAAAAGAATGCAAGGTGGCAGATTGATGTTATTTTTGTGTGTATTGATAAAGACAAAAAGATTGCAAAAATAAAATATTTAAAAGACATCGTCTTGAATGCATAGGTAGTATTCTTTATTAATAATTACAAGCAGTTGTTTGTTAAAGTGGGTGGTTGTTTGTCAAAACAAGCGGTTTTTGTCATTTTTAGCTTCGTTTGTTGTTGTCAGCTCTAATTTGCTAAAGAGAGCATTTATCTGTCATCACTAGCAGTTATCTGTCATTGCGAGGTACGAAGCAATCCAGAGTTGTTGTTTCAATGTTTAAGGTTTTGTGCTGGTTTGCTTCGTCGTTCTGCTACCGCTACACTTCTCGCAAAGACGGGGGATAATGT
>CAYRGE010000050.1:0-1578 GCA_964423985.1 uncultured Candidatus Saccharibacteria bacterium
CAATCCAGAGTTGTCGTTTCGTGTTTAAAGTTTCATACTAGTTTGCTTCGTCGTTCCGCTCCCGCTACACTTCTCGCAAAGACGGGGGACTAGATATTGTTTGTCAAAGCGAGCAGTTTGTTTGTTTAAAAGACTTAGACTATCTGTTAAGCATTCTTATTTTTTGTTTGGTCGCTTTCAAATAAATTAAAAACTCGTTCATTTGCCATAATTGTTTCAATATGAGCGCGAAGATCCTCGACCCTTGCGTCTTTATAAACCTTTTTCATTTTTTCAAGCTCAACTACTAGTTCGTTTTCGGGCACTATTACTTTTTCTTCGGATATAATCTTGTTTAATACAAGTTGTGCATTTACTCGTTTTATTGCATCAGGTTCTAATTCTTTTCTCACACCCTCCTTTGTTTTTCCTGTTTGAGTTAAATATCCATCCATTGTTTCTCCGGCGCGTGTTATGTTTCCTTCAAGCTGAAACAACATTCGGTCAATTTCTCCATCAATAAGCACTTTTGGAAGGTCTATTTTTGAATCTTTAATAACTGTGTCTAAAAACTCAATACGCATTTTGTCTTTTTGTGTGCGTTCTTTTTCAACAAAAAGCCCTTCTTTAATTTTCTTTTTTAGGTCGTCAACACTCTTGAAATCACCAACACTTTTTGCAAAGTCATCATTTAGTTCTGGTAATTTATCGCCATCCTTACTGTCAGCAGTTTTTTTACTTGCATTAAATCTGGCACGAAGCTCGTCTATTGTCTTTAGGACTTCTTTGTCTGTTATTTCTATTTCTATTTTTTCCTTAAAAACACTTTTCCCGATTTTTTTGTAGTCAGGAAGTGTAACCTCAGGCATCACTGCGACACGAATTTTGAACTCCAGTGGATTGTCTTTTGCTATTTTTGTGATAGTAATTTGTGGCTGTCCAATTGCATTAATTTTTTCCTCTTCAATAATATGTAGATAAGAATTTTCTATTGAGAGTCGTGCCATTTCTGACAATATAGAATCTTCTCCAATGTGTTTTGCAAGGATTTTTTCAGGAATAAAACCTTTTCTAAAGCCGGATATCTCAATACTTACACCAAGTTTTTTTATTGCTTTTTCACGATATTTTTCAAGGTCCTTTGCTGGTATTTCTACAGCAATCTCAATTTCTGAATCTTTTTGAGGTGTTATTTTTGATTTCATAGTATTTTTTATTTTAATTTTACACACAACACATTGGTTTATTTTTACATAGAATACAGGCCAATAGCAAAATGGTGTTTACTTTATTGTTATTACGAATACACCAGCTATCGCTAAAATAAGTATTATTATGATAATACTTATTATACCACCAGTAGACCTTTCTTCTTTTAAGGCACCCCTATGCTTTTTGTTTGAATTTTCTTGTTCTTGTTGTTCCATAGTCATTATCAAGTATAGCATTTTATATTTATAAATAGAAATACCTTGAAATACTTTTAGAATATTATGGCAACCAAGTTATCACCACCGTTATTAAGAGAAGCGCAAAGAAATTGTTTATCCCTCGTCTTTGCGAGAAGTGTAGCGGTAGCGGAACGACGAAGCAATCCAG